>NZ_JARPLU010000039.1:10264-13316 GCF_032349615.1 Limnospira sp. PMC 1279.21
CTGGGATCCAGATTTAGGGTGAGGGCAATGTATTAAGCGATCGCTTCTTGAGCGCGACTCTCACCTCGTGTTACAATGAGATATTCTGGCTTAATTTCAACCAGTTGACCGGAGCGTTGACCGCCATTAACCAGAATCACCGTCGCGGAGGTGGGGAGGGAAATCGGAATCGGTCGATTTTGTGCTTGGTTTTGGGCTACCAGCACCGGGAGTGCGATCGCTGGTTGAATGTCACCCGTGGCGATCGTCAGACCAGCTAGGGATAGGCAAATCATCAGTTGAGGAGTTCTCATGGCAGGAGTGAGAGACGATATGATTTAATACTAACATCTTCAAGCTGACTCGACCCTTTTTCGGAAACTTCCCCCTTGACATTGGCTAAGTAGTCATTCCCCTACCCCCCATGGTTCTGGGTTCAATTGGCGATAAACGGAGGTTTAATGTTTAGTAAATTAGCCAGTTTATTAACTATCTTAGGAGTCGGCTTGTATTTTACGGGCTGGATTTACCGCTGGGCATATTTCGCCTTTTTTAAACTAGAAGTGACCACGTTAGATTTGCCGATAAAATCGTTTTTTATTGCCCCGATTTAGGTATTTTTTGGGCATTTGTCGGGGGGCGATTGGTCTACTTTCTGGCGCACTTTTCGGGTGGCGATCGCTACCTTTCTGCTAATTTTTCTGAGTCTCAAATTACTGGAATGGAGTAGCGGCAAATTCGCGAATTTCATGAACACCAGCCGTCATTATCTGTTAAAAATAAGCATCAAACAGCACCACTCTCGCGCGACTCGCACTTTGAATGCTTTGCCGGATTTCCAACCCATTAACTATGATAAAAACTTTGTCAATGAATTGGTGATTGCGGGTTGGTGTTTGGCGGGTCTATTTTATCTAGGTCAAACCCAGGGAAACCTAGACGCGATTCGAGATGCCCATAACCATACATCCATGTTGCCTGTGGTAACTATAATTACCCCAGAAAATCAGCTTCCCCTAGGTCGCAAAATCTACGACTTGACTGATGACCCAGTAGTGGGAAATTTTCGATTTATCGGGGATTTAGAACTTTATCAGATGTTACTACAGCGAGATTATAACGACAAAACCCAGGCGGATAACTCCAGCATCTGGCGACTGTTAATTGACCGAGACAGTCAATATTATATTTTCCCATCATTACCAGAAAATGCCCCCCCTAATGTGCGCCCTCCCCTGGTGATTATTCAGCAAAGCAAAGGGGGAGAATATGTGATTATTCTGAGTCCAGAACCGGGTCCGAAAGAACTTTAATGATTGACCTGGGTTTGGTTAACCGGATTTCCATGGGTTGTATGGGGAAACTGACACCTATTAGGATAGCATAATATCAGTGAGTTACACAAGGTACACTAATGGCAAAAAACTATGGTTTCGCTATCCATACCAGTAGCCCCGAATTGGGTTTAGCTATCGGGAAGTTTGGGGAACCTGTGCGCTGCCAAACTTGGCATTTGGGGAGGGATTTATCAACCCAACTCCATCAACATATATCGGAATTTATGCCCCCTCAAACTTGGGCGGATTTACAACTAATAGCGGTGGCGCGGGGTCCGGGAAGTTTTACGGGGACTCGCTTGGGAGTGGTGACGGCGAGAACCCTCGCACAACAGTTAGATATTCCCCTGTTTGCGATTTCTACTTTGGCGGCGGCTGCCTATAATTTAGCGGGGGATTATTCGGGGAATATTGCCCTAGAAATGCCGGCACAACGGGGAGAATTATTTGTGGCTATTTATCAGGTTTCTGCCCAGGGTTTGGTGACCAAATTGCCTGATAGTGTCATGTCTGCCTCACAGTGGGAAATGCGGTTATCTCAAGAAGAAAAACCATTAGAAAAAATCTCGCTGACGGGTGGACTAGGACAGACAAGTTGTGCTATATTGGGATTGGCTACTCTGTTATGGCAACAGGGAAATTGCCCCCACTGGTCGGATGCTTTACCATTTTATGGACAGCATCCGGTTCAGAATTTGAAAGGGGATTAATCCGACCATTTGCGGTTAAGTGGAGATGGTGGAAAGGGTGACAAATAGGGTGGCTAAAATTAAACTGATTCCCAGGGCGATCGCACTAGGCAAGTCGGTCAAAAACTCCCACGGTTTATGGGTTTTGTCGGGGATGCCATAACCTCGCAATTGCATGGCTTTATAGACCTGTTCCGACTGTTGATAACTACGAATTAATAAACTCCCGGCTAAGGCTGCGTAAATCTGCAAATTGCGACGACTGAATTGGTGGGGTTGAAAACCTCTTAATATGGTGGCGCGTTTCATCATTTGCAACTGATGGCTGAGTTCAAATATATATCGGTAGGATATTAATAACATATCGGCTAAAATGGGGGATAAACCAAGCGATCGCATGGCTTTAATTAGGGTGATAAATGAACAGGTCCCCAGCAAGACAACTCCGGTGGTGAAAATGGCTAAAAATCTACTAGCAATTAGCAAAACGGCTAGACTTCCCTCCTGGCGAATAATCAGGGGACCCCAAGACCATAAGACGGTCTGACCGGAAATAAATGGCAATAAGCCAACTACCCCCAATATAAACAGTCCGGGATATTGTAGGCGATCGCCTAAAAAGGATAGCGGCAGTTTGGATATGGTGTATAATGTTAATGTGACTAGCAACATGGGGGGGACTAGCCAGAGTTGTTGAACATTAGCAAAAGCAAACATTAAGATTCCCAATCCAATTAGTTTTGATTGGGGGTTCCATCTATGAATAAATGAATCGAGATTAGCATACTCATCGATCCTAAATTTCATGGTTAATCTCTCCGGTTTAGGAAGGGTGAGTTAAGGGGGGTTATTCAGACTCCCCCATCAATACAGTCTCTTCAGAAATCATCTGATCACATCTCAAAGTCCCTCTCCTCTCTGGGAGAGGGATTTAGGGTGAGGGAAATGTATTAAGGGACTGAGGGATTTAGGGTGAGGGAAATGTATTAAGCGACTGAGGGATTTAGGGTGAGGGAAATGTATTAAGGGACTGAGGGATTTAGGGTG
>NZ_JARPLU010000039.1:13326-33543 GCF_032349615.1 Limnospira sp. PMC 1279.21
GGGATTTAGGGTGAGGGAAATGTATTAAGGGACTGAGGGATTTAGGGTGAGGGAAATGTATTAAGCGACTGAGGGATTTAGGGTGAGGGAAATGTATTAAGCGACTGGTAAACAAGTTATAATAGGGGTTATTGGGTTAATAATTCTGGCTTGACTCTATTCAGAAAATTAACCACCATGGCGGTAAATACTCCCTCAATAAACATCAGGGGAATATGGGCGATAATTAGGGCGATAATGGCAGCTTTTTCGGCTTCACTTTCCAGGGTCGAGGGAAGATTGGTAATCAGGATGGTCAAAAATAAGATGGTTGACAAACCTACACTAGACGCACCTGCTACAAACCCGAATAAATTTAGGCTGATGGTAGGTTTAAAACGCTGACTAAATCGATGTCTACTTTGAAAAATTAGGGCGGCTATTATAGCTGGAATTCCCATAATTATGGCATTAATTCCCAGGGTGGTTAATCCCCCATGTCCGAATATAATCGCCTGGAATATTAAGCCGATTAAAATAGCCGGAAAAGCATAATATCCTAAAATCGCCCCCAGTAGACCATTTAAGATTAGATGAACACTGGCGGGAGGGATGGGGATATGTATGGAGGAAGCGACGAAAAAGGCGGCGGTTAAAAGGGAGGCTTTGGGAATGTTGGCGGTGGGGTTGGCTTGTCGGTTGATTTGACGCAGAGAATACCAGGTTAATAAACCGGTGATTCCATAACCAGCTAAACAAGTTTGCGCGGGAATAATCCCCTCGGAAATGTGCATGATTTAATGATATTTGTCAGGTTTGATGGTGGGTTAGTTTTCGGATTCTTGAGAGGTTATAGGGGGGCTGTTGTCTCCCGTCTCATCAGAGGGTTTTAATCGGGTAAAAAATAGGGCGGTGCCGATAAATCCCCAAATTACGGCGGCGGCGGCTACCCATTTCTGTACGGGGTTTGATGCGGAATTGGAAGCGATCGCATTTTCGCTGCTGTGAGATACCTGTTCCCCTGGGGGACTCACGGGAATGGCAATTAACGCCCCATGTCCTGCTTGACGGACGGTGGCTTCCCACAAACCGCTATTATCGTGGTCGGGAATGAAGACAAAGTGACCATTTTCGTCGGTGTTTCCGGTCATCCAAGGGGTAGTGGGGTCTTGGGGGGTGTAAATTCTCACCTCGGCGTTAGCCATGGGTGTCCCGGTGTCGTAGGTGGCATTAATTTTTATGGCTGAGGTGGTTTGAGATTGGACTATGACCCCATGGGCGATCGCTGATTCCGGTATGGCGATCGTCCAAAATAGTAGGGATATACAAAGTTTCCAGTTCATGAAATCCTCCTGATTATTCAACAATAAGTAATTGATAATTTACCCTAATTCCGTGGGAGTTTATCAATCTCTTTGCATCTGCTTTTCGGCGCAGTGACCCTCACCCACATGGGCTAAATTCGGTAAAATTTCCATGATTCTCTGATAGTCCTCGGTCGCTAGTTGTTCTCTGAGTGTATCTAAATTGGCATCTACACCCTCGGAAGTGGCGATCGCTGCTAGGGGTTCAAAACCTAATGCACGAGTATTAATCGCCGCCTCCGCTTCCGCTTCTCGGTCTCCAAATAAGTGATCAAAATGAAAGGTGGCTTCTAGGTTGGCGCGACTCCCTGGCTGCAAAATACCTTTGCGTTTTTCTCCCACATAATCACCACAAGTAAACGCCATTTCTTGATTAAATCTCAGGTTAAATGGTACAGTTAGACCATCTTTTGAGGCTGTCCCCACTAGCATTAATGAATAACCCGCAGCCATACCATCTACCGCCGGAACCATTTGCCACGAAATCGCATTATAGCGCCCCGGTGGTGCGGGGACTTGATTAACTAAAATCGTTTCTGCACTCTGGTCACCTCCTGCTAAATCCACGGTTTTAAATTCTACTAAACTGATGATTTGTTGGGCTAGGGGTTCTACTCCCGCGTGGGGATTATAGGGGATTAAAGTTTGATAGGCTTGGGCATTGGCAAAGGTTATATAAACATGATTAAATGACAATTGCCAACCATCTTTACTCACCCAACCTTCCCGGAGCAAATCTTCTCCATTGGCGCGAAATTCCATAGTCCCAATTTCCGCCGACCCTGGCTGTATAGCAGTGGTTTCGGAGGGAGGGGTTTCTGATGTTTGACTCTGTAGGTTATCGGTGTCAGCACAAGCACATAATGCGATCATACTCAACAATAATATATTGCCTAATCTGCCCAACTGTTTGTTCATATTACACCAATGGTCGGGTTTGCCACCAACATTATACCTAAAACCACTCAGATTTTCCATAATCATAAATTGTCTGATTTGACAATGCCCTTGGGGGGCATATTTATCAATTCTGTGATTCTTAATTATTGCCCCCAATATCACATTATCTTACTAGGGGGGGTAAATTTCTGGTTTGGTTGAGGCTTGCCAGATATTTAAGGTTCAATAATTCTCGATTAACGCGCCCATATTTCCGGGATTTATGAAAGTTTGACAATTCCCATAAACCGGACTGCTTAACCACTCCGACCCTGATTAAATTTTTCGATTTACCCCTTGACAAATTTCGTTTTTCATGGTATAAATTAAGCTGAATATCCCTAATGCCATCTCAACCTACTAGCAGCAAATGTTAACTCGTGCCATAATGTCCTATAATCGTTATGGTAATCATGGGGGTTGGGGAAGTTATCAAACCCAGTCCCTTTCAGGGCCGAAGGATGTCAAGCGGGATTCACAGACTAATAGAAAATTATGAGAGACCTTGACCAGGACAAAACCATTGAGCTACTTAACTCCATCATGGAATTTGAGTTAGCTGGGGTGGTTCGATACACTCACTATTCCTTAATGGTGACCGGACCCAATCGTTTACCCATTGTGCAGTTTTTTCAAGCTCAAGCTACCGAGTCCCTCACCCATGCTCAACAAGCGGGGGAAATTCTCACAGGATTAGAAGGACATCCCAGCCAAAAAATTGCTCCCATTGAGGAAACTTATCAGCATTCGGTACAGGATTTATTGGCGGAAAGTTTCAACCATGAGAAAAAAGCTCTATCTTTGTATAAAGAACTACTGGAAACCGTAGAAAATGCCAGTATTTACCTAGAAGAGTATGCTCGCACTATGATTGGTCAGGAAGAACTACACAGCATCGAAATTCGCAAGATGTTACGCGATTATAGCTGAGGTTATGTCGGCCCGGTGAAACTATAGCAATTAATAGCCTAGGCGGTCTAATTCCTCTCAACCACCTAGGCTGAACTATGATCAAGACTCTGGGAAAGATTTTGATGTTATGATTAATTTGAGCTAGACCCAAAAGATGGCCATAACCCTACTATCCCATTTGAGATAAATACCCACGATGAAACTCCAGGATATCGTCAATACAGATAAACGTTACGATGTCAAAGATATCGCCACAGATGAAGAACTCACCCGTCAGATTCAAAATATTTTGGTGAGTTTGAACTTACTTGATCCCCCTGTCGATGGCATTTATGGCCCCAAGTCAAATGCGGCTATGCACCGTTTTCAAGCGTTGTTAGAATGTCGGGAAAGCGGTTTTTTGGGAACTATCACCGCCCAAAAATTACTGAACACGAAACCAGAGGATATTCGCACAGATATACCCATCCTGAAAATCACTAGGGATACAATTCTGAAGCTGAGACCCGTTGATTCTGCTCAATTAAGTGAATCGGAAAAACAAGGTGCTAAAGCTGGGCAAGAATTTCAGTTATTAGCCTTTGAACCAGACCGAAATCACATCAGAGTTGCTCTCAGAAGTGAAACTTTTAAACAGCATTCAATCTGGTATATTTTTGATAAACACGGGGAAATATATCAGGGGAAAAAGTTAGTTTATCCCAAGTTATTACCAGCGGAAGTGAGATTGCGGAACTTTCCCTATTTTTCTCAACTCGATAACTGGTTTAATCCTACGGGATCATGTAATGTTACCTCGATCGCTATGTGTCTCAGCTATTATCAGGCTCGTCGTCGGGTTAGTTATGGTCAATTTGAAGATGAGTTATATGAATATGCTCTCAATAAGGGCTATAGCCGCCACAGTCCCCAAGATTTAGCCAAAATTGTCCGAGAGTATGGCTGTAAAGACTACTTCACCACTAACGCGACTATTGATGATGTGAAAGAATGGTTGGCGGAAGGAAAACCTACGGTAATTCATGGTTATTTTACCTCCTTTGGTCACATCATGCCAGTAGTAGGTTATAATAGCTCTGGGTTCATAGTTCACGACCCCTATGGCGAATGGTTCTCTAGTGGATATCGTACTGATTTAAGTGGCGCATATCTAACCTATTCTTACTCTTTAATCCGGCGGCTGTGCCTCCCTGACGGCAATTTTTGGGTTCACTTTATTGCCCCATAATTTTAGGGATACAGCTTGTTCACCAGTCGCTTAATACATTGCCCTCACCCTAAATCTGGATCCCAGAGAGGGAGAGGGACTTTGAGAGGTGATCAGATGATTTCTGAACAGGCTGTAATTGAAGCACAAAATATCACTAGAAATTCCGGTTTTCTGTGCCTCGGTCTTCACGACTACCAAATTGGTCCACCAGAAGGGGGATTATTTCCTGGGGTGACAGGAGTAGATGGGGTAGCGGGAGTAGATGGGGTAGCGGGAGTAGATGTGCCTTCTACTGGGGTGGCTTCCAGAAAATTGTTAAAGTCAATATACACGCCGCTGTCGTCTTCGCTTTCAAATAGGGGACTACTGGCTCCGGCACGAACATTAAAAAGCTGTTGTACAGTAGTCACAGGGTCTGAGCCGGGTTTGAGAGTGAATAAAACGCGATCGCCTGAACAGGGAATGGCATTGTCACTAGCCACACATACGACATTTTGGCGATTAACTATGCCGTGGGTAATGTAATTTAACCAACCCAAACTGTAAAAGTTTTGGAACCGCGCGGAAACTTCCCGACAGCGTTGTTCAGAGGTATAGCCGGAACCACTGAAATAGTCCGAATACCATTTAATCACAGGAACCCTTCCTCTGGGTGTGACTGCATAGGTGGTAGGTAAACCGTCTGGCCCTTGTTCACAGATAAACTGAGTTCTGGAAACTGGGGGAGGGTTGACCATAGCCTGGTTAGAGGAATTATCATTAGTTGGTATCGGCTGAGTTGTTTCCTGGGGGGGGTTTGTGCTTTGGATTCCTAGGGGAATGAGTCCGGGGGGTAACAAAACTCGATCAATCACTACAATTACACTATCATTAGGACCGGGAATTGGTAACTGATCAGCGTTAGCCTCGTTAAGCATTAGTTTTTGGTCTCTGGGGTTGCCACTAATGCGAACAGTGTTCCCTTGCCGAGTCGTGATTTCCCCGGATTCTACCTGCTGCTGGGTGATGCGACCAGCGACAACGTGATAGTTTAAAATCTCTCGCAGCATTCCCTGATTTTCTGGCCGGAAAAGGCGATCGCGCATTTCACGGGGCAGATTAGCAAAAGCTGCGTCTGTTGGCGCTAAAATGGTGTAAGTTTCCCCCTGGAGTTGTTGGCTCAAACCGGTGTCTTGTAAGGCTTTCCCCAGTGTCCTCAATCTGTCCTGTTTACCTATAACCTCTGCTAACCCTAAATCGTCTTCTGACTCGTAGTAGGAAGACATGGGGTTAAAAAAGCTATAGAAGGGATAATACTGAGCTAGACTGGGTGCGACACTATGCAGAGCCAGAATGCCTAACGCTGCTGTGCCTACAGACCAATGTTTAAGACTGGTAATATTCATAGTTTTTCTCCGAACACTTTTCACATAGAAAGGCAAGTCGAGCCTATCACTACTGACGACCTCACCAGCAATTATCTATTTCCTAATGGCTGTACCAACCCTGACGCATGATCGCCGCCCCTCTGTTCCATTGTGGCACATTCCCATCATTCCCATTCTAGCCAACTAAATCACTAAATAGGTAATCCCACTCAATATTTACCCTGAATCAGTGGCGATGTACCAGTGGCGATCGCTTCTCCGCACTTGACAAAACTGCCAAAATGTGCATCATTTATCCATAATGTCGAATTGCTGAGTTTTGTTGATTTTTGTCTGGGGTCAGCATCACACTTCTAAAAAGACAGTATACAATAGTAAGTGTACAGTCAATAGCCGATTCAGAGTGAGAGGATAACAAAAATGCCGACAATTAATTTGGCATGGGAAGAGTTAATGATCCAGGCAGATGGGCGTTATCTAAGCGACGCAGAACTAAAACCTTTTCATCAATATATTCAAACCCTGCCGGCGCGGACAAAAACCTATGAAATTCTGCGGGCGAAATCACCGGAACTTATCAAGATTGCCTTGAAAAAGTTTATGCTAATTCACCCGGAAGTAATGCAGCAACACTCCAAGCGCTGTATTTACGATATGAACATGGCGATTTGCTTAATGTCGGTGGCTATGTTACGGGATGACCCCCGCTATTTTCGGGAATCTTTGATGCTGTGGTTAGCTAATATTCTGTCTGCCTATCAGAAAAACGTCGCCTGTCTAAAAGCCTATCACTGCTTGGAAGAAACCATGCAGGAGAAACTTCCCAGCACTTGCAATCAACTACTGAAACCTTACATGGATATCATTATGGAAGTCTTAGACATTCCACCTAAGTTGATGGCAACAGTACAACGGGGCGCGGCGAGTGCTAAAGGTTAGTTAGTATTTTTTGGATGTGATTTTTGGATGCGATTAAAGCATAATAGGAGCGGAAACTATGCCCTTACATGAAACCATCACGACTACCCATAATGCGTCCGTTGAAGAGCGCACATTTGTTCTCAGTAAAATCTATCAGCAAGTCTTAGAACGTCAGCCCTACGAATCGGAACGCAAGCAATTATGGGATTTAGAAAGAGACTTCAAAAAAGGTAAACTAGGAATCCGCCACTTCCTGAAAAGTTTAGTAGTGCGACCTGTTTATTTAGAACATTTCTACGAAAATAGTTCTAACCTGAAGTTTATCGAAAATGCCTGTAAGCATTTTTTAGGGCGCACACCCCACGGAGATGAGGAAATCCACCATTGGGATAATATTCTGCTGCGACATGGTGTAGGCGCACTGGTTTCGGATATGGTGGACTCAGAGGAATATCGTAAATGCTTCGGCTATTTTACTGTTCCCTACTGGCGTGAACAGGCTTTGTATCAGTCGGCGACTGAATACTTAGAAAATGAGCGCCTCGGACATGAACACCCCGGACAGCGCGGCTGGGGTATTCCGAATCACTATCAACAAAAGCTACATATTAACTCTGATAGTGAGAGTGAGGTAGCGAAAACTGAACCAACGCCGCCACAGGAAGACCCGCAACCATCTCCAACGGCGCTGGGAATGATGAACGAAACGGAGGCGGAAAAAATTATGGAGTGTATTCAGACAATTTCTAAAATTCTGTTTGACAACCGCATTCCCGAACAGCGAATATCTCGCAAACGTATGGAAAATGCGATTCGACAACAGGTGTTAGAGTTTATGACTCCAGAAGATGCCGTTTTACTCGGTGAATAGTAGGGTAGTAGGGTGCGTCACCTGACGCACCGCCGGTGGATACCCCGGAGCTCCCTGTTAACTGATTTCGGCATTAGCGACGCTCAAATTAGCGCCTTCTGGGTTGGTATCGAGGATGGGATTACGCGCTTTAATTAAAGCGATCGCCCGATTAACACTCTCAGGTAAAATCACCACCAGAGCCTCCTTGGGAGCCTGGTCTAGGGCGAGATTAATGGCATCTGTCTCATTAAGGATCGTCTCATGCTTAACCCGAGGATCGGGAACCGGTGAAAGGACTTCTTCAATACCCTGAGTAATCAGAACGGCTGCATCTCCGCGAGGTCGTCCTCGGGTATCATCATCTTCCTTAACAATAATCCGGTCAAACATCTTAGCGGACAATTTACCCAGAGTCACAAAATCTTCATCACGGCGATCGCCTGGACCTCCTACCACCCCAATCCGAGGCCCCGGCCAGTTATTGACAAACCCAGACAAGGCTTCATAACTAGCGGGATTATGGGCATAATCGATCAAAGCATGATAACTGCCCATATTAAAGAGATTCATGCGTCCAGGAGTCTGGTCAGCCGACGCAATGAAAGTAGCCAAGGCGGTGCGAATATGCTCAATTTTCACCCCTTGAGCAAAAGCGGCGGCGCAAGCAGCCAAAGCATTAGCAATCATAAACGGAGCCATACCGCCCATAGTGAGGGGAACATTTACCGCCTGTTCAATTCGCAGCGTCCAATCACCCTTGAGAATTGACAGATAGCCATTTTCATAGACGGCGGCCAATCCTCCGGCTTCCGTATGGCGCAGAATAATCTCATTATCGGGATTCATGGAGAAATAAGCCACTTGAGCCTTCACCCGTTCCGACATGGCAGCCACTAGGGGATCATCAGCATTAAGGATAGCATAACCGCGATCGCTAACTGCCTCAGCCACCACACTTTTGACCTTAGCCATTTGTTCAATGGTATCGATATCTCCTAAACCCAGGTGATCAGCAGCGACATTGAGGACGACACCGATATCACAGGTATCAAAACCCAGACCCGATCGCAAAATTCCCCCCCGCGCCGATTCCAGGACGGCGACTTCTACGGTGGGGTCACAGAGGATCAGGTGAGCGCTTTGGGGTCCCGTATTATCCCCCGGTTCAGCCATATAATCGCCGATATAAGTGCCATCGGTGGTGGTATAACCAACTACTTTACCCGTCTGCTTCATAATGTGGGCTAACAGACGAGTGGTGGTAGTTTTGCCATTAGTCCCCGTGACGGAAAGAATGGGAATCCGACTAGGGGAAGACCCAGGGAATAGCATATCCATCACCGCCCCGGCCACATTACGCGGTAGGCCTTCACTGGGGGCGACGTGCATTCTAAATCCTGGGGCGGCGTTGACTTCCACAACCACCCCATCCACCTCCCGCAGGGGTTTAGAAATATCTGGGGTAACTACATCAATTCCGGCCACATCTAGGCCAATAATTTTGGCAACCCGAGCAAATAGCCAGATATTTTCTGGGTGGACTTCATCAGTGCGATCGATAGCACTGCCCCCCGTACTGAGGTTAGCCGTAGCCCGCAAAAAGCAAACTTCCCCCTTTGGTAGGACTGAATCGATAGTATATCCGGCTTCCTCAATCATAGAAAGCACAGTTTGATCAACCACAATTCTGGTGAGGACGTTATCATGTCCATCTCCCCGGCGAGGGTCTTTGTTAGTTTCCTCGATTAATTCCTCAATGGTGGATTTACCATTACCAACCACATGGGCGGGGACTCTTTCCGAAACTGCTACCACCCGACCATTGACGACTAAAACCCGATGATCTCGACCTTTGTAGAATCGCTCAATAATCACACTACGGGTTTTTGAGGCTTCACTGGCTGCATCATAGGCTGTCTGAGCCGTTTCCCAACGAGTCACATCTAGGGTAATACCTCTGCCATGGTTGCCATCTAGGGGTTTAATAGCAATGGGATAGCCCCCCACATCCTCGATCGCATCACTGAGGTCTTCAAAGTAACGAATTACCGTCCCCCGTGGTACAGGAATCCCCGCATCCCGCAGCACTTGTTTAGTGCCTTCCTTATCGCAGGCCAGTTCCACCCCCAAAATACCAGTGCTACTGGTGAGGGTAGCTTGGATGCGCTTTTGATTGACACCATAACCAAACTGGATCATAAAGCGAGCGTTTAGTTGCATCCAGGGGATGTGGCGAAATTCCGCTTCTTTGATGATCGCTTCCGTACTCGGACCGAGGGACCCTTGGGCTTTTAATTCCTTGAGATCTTCGAGGTCTTGAGTGAGTTCTTCAGCCGGATAACTGCCAGTTTCGGCAATACTCTGACACAGACGCACCGCCGCCCGCCCTGCATATCGGCCCGCCTGTTCATTTTCGTATTCATAGACCACCTGAAACACTCCCGCCGTGGAGGTTTCCCGCGTCCGACCAAACCCCACAGGCATTCCGGCTAGTTGTTGCAGTTCCAGCGCCACGTGCTCAATAATATGACCCATTAATGTTCCCCGTTCCACCCGACTGAGAAAGCCACCCCGCACTCCCGGAGAACAACAATGCTCTACTAAACTAGGCAAAACGGAGGTTAAACCTTGATAAAATCCGGGAATATCTGAGGAGTAGCGTTCTGATAATTCTTCTAGGTCAAGACGCATTACGATCAGCTTGTGTCGTCTGATACTCCAGTAGTTAGGACCTCTGAGAGTTTGGATTCTAAGAATTTTCATATCTGTCTCGGTGGGTGATCCAGGAATTATTTTGGTGACAAGTCTCTGTGTTATTCAATGTCAAACTTCAAAGACCTCAAAACTGTTCAATGCGAACAGTTTTGCGACCTGAATATGATACAGCAATCCGAACTATAAGCTGGCTGCTGCTGGGAAGGCGGTGTGGGTTCGCATATTATAACTGTCACCGTGGCAGAGAATATTGACCCGCAGGTTAAATAAGCTCAGTGGGTCCGTAGCCCCCGCCTGGGCTACATTGGTATAGGATAGATCTTTAGCATCTATTATGGTCACGGTTCCCTTACCAATTACCCGCACTCGCCCTTCTCCTTCAAACATGGCGCAGGTGTCTTCATCAATGCCAATCCCCATTTTATCGGGATGGGCGGCGATCGCACTAATTAGACGAGAGAAGCGGTTGCGATTATGAAAATGTTGGTCTACGATCAAATCCGGTAGAATATCCAGCCCGGTAGCCATATCCACTAGCGATCGATTAGGAGATTCCCCACTACCCCCCCCAGCGATCATGTGATGGCTCATCACCGCCGCCCCGGCACTGGTTCCCGCCAGGGCTATTTTACCCGCCCTAGCTGCTACCCGAATTTTCTCCATTAGCGGCGTATCTGCCAACAAACTGTACAGCCTTAACTGATCTCCTCCCGTCATAAACACCCCTGTACAATCCTCTAAATAATCGTGCCATTGTGGATCTTCACAGTGATGACGTTCCCGAATATCAAATACTTTCAGGGTCTTCGCTCCCATATTCTCAAAAATTTTTTGGTAGCGTTCTCCTTGAATACTCGGTTCTCTGGAGGCTGAGGGAATAATTGCCAGTTGGGCATTTTCCCCCCCAGCACGACTGAAAAAGGTTTGCAGAATCTCACGTCCATGAATCTTATCTTCGGCTCCTCCAATGACTAAAATTGAGGTTTGAGTTTTTGGATTAATCATTTGTTCAAGGGCTTGAGATGTCAACTGCTGCATATTGTTCTCCTCATGATAGGCATGAATTCAACTTAGCGGGCTTCTTTGGCGGACTCCAGATTCTGCACCACCACCCTTTTCCGGGTCTGGTTTGACTTCACTGCCTTCTGACATAAATTTGGCATAAAAGGGGACAGCAAAACTTTGTGTCTTGTGAAGTTGCCCTCCTCGGTTGTAGGTGAGTGACACTAACCATCGCCCTAACCAGAGGATATTTACCCAATTTGACCAAGAATCTGGCTAGTTTCCCAATGGGTTATGGTTCTTTCTCGATTCACCCCATCACCTGCCCGGATTCCCGAATCTCTTGACTTAGAGATGCTCGAACTTAACATTTGCTTAATAGCCAATTTAACTTAAATCCTGTCAGGGAACCCGGATAAATTTGGACTTGAAGGTGATCACACCAGATTCTATTTGCTTGGCAGACCCTCGCTTAATCTCCTTTTGCCGGAAATGCACACAGATGCTGCCAGGAAAAATTACCAAATTAGCGCAAATATTAGCATTTTAGTATATTTTGATACGGATTTAAACAATTCTTTAGACCCACCAGACCCACCGGACTTTCCCAGATTTTCGGGATCGAGGGTGTTACACCAAGCCCCGCTGCCCGATTTTATAACAAGGAGTCTGTTCTTGTTCACGGATCACATCTGTTTTTATCTTTTTGGTTGGTTGCCAGTAAGGCTCAAGTTGTCTAATGGCTGTGGCTAAAAGTATGACGCGCCCATCTTTTTCAGCCATAGTCGGTACCAATTTGCTACAATGCTTCTATCAGCTCCCAGCAAGCGACCGATTGAGAGTAAAAGTCAGGCATTGCCCGAGCCTGCTAACTCTGGGAACGGTTGGCATCAGTCAGTCGTCAGATCTACTGGTTTTGCTGCCTGTCGAGGTATCTCTCAGGAGCAATTCTGGGAAACAAGCACCTACCATAGCAGGTACGGTGGCTGGAGGGTTAATCATACAGTTACTGGCTTGGTTTGAGGTTCCGTGCGATTTGACATTATTACTCTGTTCCCTGAATTTTTCTCTAGCCCCCTACAGTCAGGACTTCTAGCTAAAGCAATAGCTCGCCAGATCGCGGCGGTCTACTGCACTAATCCTAGGGATTTTGCCCTGGACAAGCACCGAAGAGTCGATGATGAACCATACGGCGGCGGGGTGGGAATGGTCTTGAAACCTGAGCCGATTTTTGCGGCAGTTGAGTCCCTTCCCTCTCTTCCCCGACGAGAGGTGATTATGTTGACCCCCCAGGGGGAAACTATGCACCAGGGACTATTTCGCGATTTGGCTACTGGTTATGACCAACTGGTTTTGATTTGTGGACACTACGAAGGCATCGATGAGCGGGTCATGCACCTGGTGACTCGCGAGGTGTCTTTGGGTGATTTCGTCCTAACTGGGGGCGAAATTCCAGCCCTGGCTTTGATTAATGGTGTGGTGCGCCTGCGACCGGGTACTGTGGGTAAGGTTGAATCCCTCAAGGCGGAGAGTTTTGAGGATGGACTACTAGACTATCCCCACTATACCCGCCCGGCTGAGTTTCGGGGAATGCGTGTCCCTGATGTTTTGCTCTCTGGTAATCATGCTGATATTCAACAATGGCGACGAGAACAACAACTTCAACGCACACAACAGCGCCGTCCTGACCTGTTATCGGGTCTGGAACTTCCTAAGCCGGAAAATTGAACTGACAAAACCCCTAACCCTCTCTTAAAGGCGATCGCAACTATCTGTGAAATCCCATGAATCACTCACCTGAGCAATATATTACCGCCATCGATCGCGCTTTGAGTCAGGATAATTTCCATCAAGCCGCAGATTTAGCCTGCGAAGCGTTTAAGTCTTATCCTAACTCGGACAAAATTAAACGATATATGCAGCTTTTTGGACCGAAAACCTTGGAGTTTCACCGCTTACCACCTAACCCTGAGATGTCTTTGAATTTTAACTGGGTTGTCCAAAACCGCCAGGGCTACCGAGGTAGATGGGTAGCCCTCAAAGGCGGGAATTTGGTGAGTGATGCAGCCTCCCTAGATGAGTTAAAACAAAAACTGGGCGATCGCGTTAAGTTTTTGTTCTGTACGGTGGTATATTGACGGGTGGCTCTATCCTAAGACCAGTAATTCGGGTTTAGCAATCATCACTAATCCAAAGAATACCATAAAGGCTCCCGCAAATAGTTTCAGTAATCGCCCTTTTTCTTCGGTTAGACGATAGGATGAAAAAGAGTAAATAAAACTGATGAGAATCCCCAATAGCGGCAGAATATAGACTACAGCATAAAAAGCCGTCCAGAGACTATAACACAGTAAAACATTGGTCTGACAATAGTTGACTAGGGTTGCCATATATACAGTGGGTAAAATGGCTGTACATCCTAACTCTACTAGGTTGACGAAAATTGCTAATAAAACTGTAGCCAATAAGGCGGCGGCAAATTTTCGGCGATCGCTTTTAGCTGATTGTAATTGGTTGACGATGTTTCGGGCTTTTTTGGTAATCTCAATTTGCTGTTCTTGGGATAAAGACAGAGACACAGATTTTTTGAACCAAAAGAAGTCTTTAATGTTAATTAAACCAGCAATGGTGATCACAGCACCCAATATAATCATCACTATTTGACCATATCTATCGATGAAAATTGAGCCCACTAATACCATAGCCATGATAAACACAAAATACATGACTCCTGATGTCACCACAAAGGTGGAACCTACTATCGCCATATCTCGCCTACTTTTAGTATAGGTCAGCAGGGATAATAGGATAATTAACACTGTAAAAGCACAGGGGTTAAAGCCGTCTGCTAAGGCGATGATAAATACAAATAGGGGAAAGGGTAAAGCCGCAGCAAATCCTCTAATTACTGCATCTGGGGTAAATGCGATCGCCAAAAATAGACTAACCATAATTACACCGGTTAGCCCCCCCAACCATAATCTCTTCGTTTCGACTGGTTTATCTTTAATGCTGAAAATTGGGTAGGTGACTACATAAGCTAGGGGTAAAAATGATAAAACCCAGACAGGTATACCTTGTGGTGGAGGCGTTGTAGTGGGTGTCGGCTGTACATTAACCGTTTGACCGGGAATGATCACAGCAGTTCCTAACTCGGCTTGAATAGCATTAATAATTTGGTTCTGATAGCCTATATAAGCCTGATAGGATGGGATAAATTCCAACTCTCCTGGGTCTGGAGAAAAACCGATAAAGGATTTATCACCAATTATAGTTCGGGGAACCGCGCGACTACTGATGTTATTCTCATCAAGAAATTCTTGGAATTTTTCCGGCTGGTTGTCAACATCAACCATGGTTAGGCTGATATTGTCATTCGCTTCGACTACGGGGAGTAAAAAGGCTTTTTGTTGACGACAATAGGGACAGTTTTCGCTGGTAAAAAATAACACATCTACGGAAGTCCCATCATTGGCGGATATCGCTCCGGCTGTTACGGTTAGTATTCCCAGTAATAGGGAGAAACAGAAGATGAGAGTTGGACGCAACCAGTTTTTCCTCAACATAAGACTTAGCCTGTTAATTGATCAATGCTTCAAATGGCGATCGCTCCTCAAGTGGCGGACGCTTCAACCAAAATTGCTGATCCCCCTAGACGATTATGGAAAAATCGGTTATGCTTAAAAGCTGGGGATAGTTAGCCTACTACAAACGGTAGCATGATCAGGCCAAAGCATCTACTAAGAACTTGACGCAAATTTGCACTGACTGTTCTCTGCATTTACTATAACTTAATTTACTGTTAAAATGCTAAATTTTAACCTTTCTTAACCTAGGCGCAATTCTCAATATCCTCAGCCCCAGGAGAATTAAGTTGATATTTAATCATCTACTGTATACTGGCTAATTGCTCTCAACAATCGAATCCACAGAGGAAACAATATGAAACCCACGCGATCGACTTATAGTGATTATCAATATTTTTGTATGCGCCTCCAGCCCTTGCTAGAAATCGCTTACGAACCCGCCACAATTCCGAGTATTTTAGACCGTCTATTTGCCGTAATTGGCGAAAATTTATATATTCCCACTGGCTATGAAAACCCCAACAAATGGACAGAAAACAACGTGACATTAATCACCTATGGGGATAGTATTTACAGCCGTCATACTGACCGAAAACCCCTAGAAGTTTTGGCAAAATTCTTAGGAGAAAACCTGAAAGATACCATCACCGGTGTGCATATTTTACCCTTTTTTCCCTATACGTCCGATGATGGATTTGCGGTCAGTGACTATTTAAGCGTTAATCCTCAACTCGGAGACTGGGAAGATATCAAAACCATTGCTCGTCAATTTAACTTAATGGTAGATGTAGTGCTTAATCATGTTTCCAGTAAGCACGATTGGTTCCAACAATTCCAAGCCGGGAAAAAACCAGGCTGTGATTATTTTATAGTGGTTGAACCGGGCAAAAACCTATCAGAAGTTGTCAGACCCCGCAACAGTCCAGTATTAGTCAAAGTAGAGACTGTTGATGGAGAAAAGCACGTTTGGGCGACTTTTAGCGAAGATCAGATTGATGTTAATTTTGCCAATCCTGATGTCTTAATTGAGTTTTTAAAAATCATCAGATTTTATATAGTCAGCGCCAAAGCCAGATATATTCGCCTAGATGCCGTGGGTTTTCTGTGGAAAGAAATCGGCACATCTTGCATTCATTTACCCCCAACCCATGCGATTATTAAACTACTGCGGGAACTGGTAAATATGATAGATCCAGAAGTAGCTGTGATTACGGAAACTAACGTACCAAACCGGGAAAATCTGAGCTATTTTGGCAATCGAAATGAGGCGCACATGATTTATAACTTCAGCTTGCCGCCACTGTTGTTAAATGCGATGCTTCAGGGTAAATCAGACCATCTCAGAACCTGGATGATGAGTATGCCACCGGCACCCCTAGGCTGTGCTTATTTTAATTTTACGGCTTCCCATGATGGCATTGGTTTACGTCCCGCCGAGGGTTTACTTTCCGATGAGGAATATCAAAGCCTGTTGACGACTATGGAGAAATTTGGCGGTAAAATTAGCATGAGGAAAAAGCCAGATGGTAGTGAGAGTCCCTATGAAATTAATATTTCCTTATTTGATGCGATGAAAGGCACAGTTAAGGGAGAGGATACCTGGCAAATTCAGCGATTTATTTGTTCCCAAACTCTGATGATGTCTTTAGAAGGGATTCCCGCATTTTATATTCATAGTTTATTGGCTACTCCCAATGATTATGAAAGGTTACAACAGACGGGAATGAATCGGTCAATCAATCGCTATAAGTGGCAGATTGAGGATTTACAAAAGGATTTAGAGGACCCCCATTCTCCTCGATCGCTTGTATTCCGCGAAATCTGTCGGCGCATTAAAATCCGTCGCCAACAGGGTGCTTTTCATCCTAACGCTACTCAATACACCCTACAATTGAAGCGATCGCTATTTGGGTTTTGGCGACAAAGTATGACCAGAGACCAAAGCATTTTCTGTATCTTTAATTTGACCGATAAACCCCAACAACTGAATTTAAGAGATGTCAACCTGATCTGTATCGATCCTTGGTTAGATTTAATCAGTGGGGAGATTATTACCGACATTTACTCTAAATACATATTACAACCCTATCAAGCGGTGTGGATTACTAACAAATTCTAGCAGAGGTTGATGATAGTTGGCGATCGCTCACAATTTTGAGAGTTAATGGTGCAATCTGTGATAACCTAACAAAACCCACCTAAAACCCGCCTAACTTGCTTAACAGTTGATATGGAACAATTTCTCAACCTGATTCCAGAGAGTCCCATAGTCCCATTTACAATTCTGATCCTAGTCAGTTTAACCATTCCTCCCATTTTCGAGCGTCTTCGACTCCCCGGTTTGGTGGGTTTATTATTTGCGGGAGTAGTATTAGGACCCAACGGAATGCAAGTTTTGTCTCCTGACTCCGAAATTATGAAATTTCTTTCGGATATCGGCAAAATTTACCTGATGTTTGTCGCGGGTTTAGAAATTGACCTAGAAGAGTTTAGACGCAAACGAAATAGATCCCTATCTTTTGGGTTGATGACCTTTGCTTTTCCATTAACCGTAGGAACTGCAATTGGTTTATCAGTTGGCTACAGTCTAAACGCATCAATTTTGATTGGTTCTCTACTAGCTTCCCATACCCTATTAGGTTATCCTATTGTAGCACGATTAGGAGTAGTTGCCAATGAATCAGTAGTCGTCACTATTGGAGCCACTATTTTTACTGATATTGCCGCTTTATTGGTGCTGGCTATTTGTATTTCCATTCATGGGGGAGATTTTTCGGCGACTTCCATAATTGTACAATTAGCAGCTTTAGGGATTTATACTGCTATAGTTCTGTTTGGTTTAGATTGGGCTGGAAAAGAATATTTTAGGCGTACAGGGAATGAAGAAAGTAATCAGTTTCTGTTTGTCATGCTGGCAGTTTTTTTGGTCTCTGTAGGCTCACAAATTATCAATGTTGATCAAATTGTCGGTGCATTTTTAGCAGGTTTGGCGGTTAATGATGTGATCGGTCATAGTCCGGTAGAGGAAAAAGTGGAGTTTGTAGGTAGTACCCTATTTATTCCCTTTTTCTTTGTGGGGATGGGATTACTCATTGATGTTCCGGCTTTTATTCAAAGTTTAACAACTGGTATTGGCTTAACTTTAGCTATTGTTTTAGGCTTACTAGGTAGTAAGTTAATGGCTGCTACTGGGATGAAATTACTGTTTCGTTATAACTGGAACGAAACGATGACTATGTGGGCTTTATCCGTTCCCCAGGTGGCTGCTACCCTCGCCGCTGCCTTAGCCTCTGTGCGGGTAGGGTTGATATCTGAGCAAGTCTTTAATACGGTGATTGTGCTAATGTTGGTCACTTCAGTTTTGGGACCAATATTAACCGCTCGTTTTGGGAGTCGATTATCTATCCCTAAACCTAATTTACAAGCACCCAATGAGGCTTGGATACCTCAAAAAAAATCAGAAATAGGCTTAGAAAATCCCGGGAATAAATTTACAGTTATTGTGGCTGTATCTAACCCTATGTCGGTGCGGTATTTAGTGGAAATGGCGGGTTTATTGGCGCGTCATGAGTCGGGTTTAGTGGTCCCGATCACAATTACCCAAGCTCATCTACAAATGGATGAACCTCAGTTAGATGTTACCTTGCGTCAGAGCGATCGCCTTTTGGAAAAAGCCGCACAAGTGGCTCAGGAGTTTGGTGTCAAAACTGAAACAAGACTCCGCATTGATGATGATATTGCTGAAGGAATTAGCCGCACCGCTAGGGAATTTGACGCGAGTTTAATTGTGATTGGTTGGAATTATAACACTAGCTTACGAGCCAGACTTTTGGGGAACTTGATTGATAATGTATTTTGGTCTTCCCATTGTCCGGTAGCGGTCTTAAAGCTATTGGAAGCACCTATTGACATTCATCGGATTTTGGTTCCGGTTAAAAATATCACCCCCCAGGCGATTAGAACTATTCGGTTTGCTCAACTGTTTGCTGATAGTAACCAAGCTGAGGTAATGTTATTGCAAGTTTGCGATCGCCGCACTTCTAGGGAACAGGTGAATGAGTTGGAGTCGGAATTATCCACAATTCTAGCATCAGGACCCCAGGTCAAATCTGATATTCAGGTCTTAGTCCATGACAATGTATCTGATGCGCTTCTGAAAGCCTCTCAGTCCTTTGATTTGGTGGTATTGCGATCGATGCGTCGTCGCACCGCTGGGGGTCTGGCTGTAAGTGATGTCACCACGGAAATGATTAAGAGTTTGACCTGTTCCTTTATCCTATTTGGTGAACCACACTCTTGATTTTTGGCGAGGAACCTGCTACAATGACTCTCAGGTGTGCGAGACGTTCAGGTATGAAATAAGGTTGAGATGCCTAAAATAACTACTTGGTAGGGACTTCAACCCCTAGGTTGGATATAAGGAGCGCACTCCTGACCATCCCTATAACTTTTTATATGTCCCGACGCTTGGAGAAATCTAAGCAAGGCAGGGAACTCAAGGTCATAAACAAACTGAGAAATCAGGGAGTAGAGAGTAAAGGCGATAGCCACCCCCAATTTCAGGATACACGATTCTGGGATTGAAGCGGGGAACGGAAGGCGTGAAGTAGAACCTACTACCAAATGCGACCACTGCCAACCATCCATGATTAGGGAAACCGAATGTCCGGCTTGAACCATCGTAAATACAGAGTAGCGAAATAGGTTGACACGCTGCGATCAAAAGAGTAAGGAGAAAAAGTAGGAGGTTACCATTACTACCTACACAGACCTTTAAAAGTACCCCGGTGGAAAGGACAAATCTAACGATAGAATGCCCGTATAAATGGAACGTTGTAACCCCTCTAAGACTCAGCCCACAACAAGGCAGTAGTGATAAGTGTAAACGCAAGGTGTGAGACGTTCGGGTATTAAATAGGGCTGAAATGCCATAAATCACTAGCCGGTGAGGATTCCAGCCCCGAGTTTGGATATAAGGAAACCTCTCCTGATAATCCTCATAACTGTTTATATGTCCCGACGCTTAGCGAACTAAGCAAGGCAGGGAACCCAAGGTCCTAAGCGAACTGAGAAATCACAGAGCAGAGGGTAACGGCGATAGCCACCCCTAGTTTTAGGACTCACAACCCTAGGACTAAAGCGGGGAACGGAAGGCTCCGAGGTGTAACCTAATACCGGAATCGAGACCACTGCCAACCATCCATGATTAAGGAAACTGAATGTCCGGCTTGAACCATCGTAATACACTAGCAGCGAAATAGGTGGACACGCTGCGCCCAAAAGGGCAAGGGGAAAAGTTGGGAGTCCTTGCGACTCTAAGTACAGGACAAAAGTTGTAGAGCCTGGTGAAACCGCCCTGAAAACAAAT
>NZ_JARPLU010000390.1:0-1392 GCF_032349615.1 Limnospira sp. PMC 1279.21
AATCCCAATCACGGCTAGAATCGCAGATAGAAGCGATCGCATCTCAATCCCAATCACGGCTAGAATCGCAGATAGAAGCGATCGCATCTCAATCCCAATCACGGCTAGAATCGCAGATAGAAGCGATCGCATCTCAACTCCAGTCGATAACTGAAGCCGTGGCAGATACTACCATCGTGTCTTCTTCTGGTTTTTTGTATACCGAACTCGACAGATTATTGAAATCAGGCAACTGGAAAGCTGCCGACGAAGAAACGGCTAAGATGATGTTAGCGGTGGCGGGAAAAACCTCTAGGAGATATTTAGACGACGATGATATCAAAAACTTTCCCGGCGAGGATTTGCGAATCATCGATGGTCTTTGGGTCAAACACAGCAGGGGACGCTTTGGGTTTAGTGTCCAGAAGCAAATTTACATCAATTGTGGAGGATTGCCTGTAGGAAACTATCCAGGTGATACAGCGTGGTGTCAGTTTTGTGACGAGGTGGCATGGCGATATAATGGGGATTACGTGGTCTGGTCTGATTGCACGTTTTCCGCGACTGCTCCCCGCGGTCATCTCCCAAGTTATACCGGGCACTATAGTACTTTTACATCTCTTCTCTCGCGCACAGACTTGTTAACCTTTAACATATAAGCACTTCTAAGCACTTCAGGCAGTTGTCAAGTTCTTGTTTTCGGCAACTTTTTCACAGAAACATCGGCACCTCCCCCTATTCTATGCCTGGCACTCCACTCAAAGCGGTAGCCATTGGCTTTGACAAACTTTTAGGCCACTTCTGTAACCTCTGTACTTTCGCGTTTCCGGAATATTCCCAGGAAGTTTCATCTGTCCGGGAGATGTCTTTTTCCCACTGAGTGAAGAAACCCGGTTTCTATCAGGGTTATAGGTAAATACCGAAATATGTCCGTCGTAACCGAGTTTCTCAGTTCCTCTCGGTGGGTTATCATAGCATAAAGCCGGGTTTCCCTACACCCGGTTGTCGTGATTTATCAGGGTTGGGAATGATGACGAAATGTCCTGTTTGTGAAACCGAATATACAGAAAATGAGGTCGAAACCTGTTCCGTGTGTGGTTATGACCTGACCCCCTATCCCCCTATTGACGAGATACCGTCCGAGTTGTGGGAGAAGGAGAAAAAACGCATTGCCGTCGCCAAGCGGGTTTGGAAATCGTCTCAGTCTCAGGTAAAGTCCGCACAGTTGATGGTCTCTCACCTGCAGTCTTATTTATATGAGACGACCCGGAACATTTACGGTTTTACCCAATCCCAATCTCAACTTCCATCCCAGAGTCAAGCGATCGCATCTCAATCCCAATTGCTATCACGCCTAGAATCCCAGAGTCAAGCGATCGCATCTCAATCCCAATTGCTATCACGCCTAGAATC
>NZ_JARPLU010000391.1:0-1392 GCF_032349615.1 Limnospira sp. PMC 1279.21
AATGGGTGAGGGATTTTGGGTGGGGGAAGAGTCAGGAGAAGAGTTAGGGGAAGAGTCAGGAGAAGAGGGCGATCGGTGTTGAGTATCTTTAATAGATTGTACAAACTGATGACCAATATTAACAGTATCAAATTGATTAACAGTATCAACATCAACTTGTAAACAGTGACCGGATTGGGGAGATTGAGAAACCCGATATTTTTTCTGTACCTTGGAACGAAAATTGTATTTATTCAGGTCTTCTCCTAATTCTTCCCGTAACTTTTCCCATAACTTAGCGGCTTCTTTTTTAACGTGAGATTCACTGCACTTATACTCTGTAGCAATTTGAGGATATTTTTTTCCTGACCACACCCCCGTCAGTATAGCCTCCTCTATAGATGTCAGATTTTCTCGAGTTTTATCAAGTATCAACCGATCCGCCCATTGTAATATATCTTCAACATTCTTAATATTTGGATAAAAATAGAGATATTTTTTAATTTTTTTCAAAGATATCCTACCGAATCCTACTGTGTCAACCAAATCCTACCAAATCCTACTAAATTCCGTCAGGATAATTAGACAAATTGTGTACCAAATTTACTGTTTTAGGCTTGTCACATATAAAGGTTACAGGATCAAATTAGGGAAACGATCGCGAGTTGATCTGGTTTTTTGTTCTGTGTGAATCTTTGATACACATTCACTGACAGGGTAAGCAAGCTACGTTCAAATCATAATGAAAAAAATTGATTCACGAATTTAAGGAGAATAGAAATGTCTAAAGGTGATGAAATCGCAGAAAAAATTGTCATTGGCGTTGCTGCTGGCGTAGGTACGGCTCTCATTTTAGGAGCTGCCGGTTCTATTATAGCAATGAACCCTGCACCCTTATTGGCGGCTTTGAAAATTAGTGCCATCGCTAGTGCTGCTGCTGGTACTTCTGGAGGTATTGGAGGTAATAGTTAAATATCTCCGGAAAACCGATCGCTTTCTTTATTCGATGCTCAAGTTAGGGCGATCGCTGGCAGAGAAATCGCCCAAGCAGAGCAGACCAGAAACCGGGTTTCTTCAAGAAACCCGGTTTCTTTGTTTTTGGACAATTTTGAGGCAGAAGGGAAAGTGCGATCGCTCCTTCGGGATCCGCTTGGCGCGATTCGCGGGAGCGATCGCTTCTTTTATAGTTCCTCTGGATCTAAACCGAGCGATCGCAACCGTTCAGCAAGACGTTCGGCTTTTTGGCGTTCTGCCTCAGCAAGCTGTTGAGCTTGTTGGGCTTTCTGGCGTTCTGCCTCAGCAAGCTGTTGAGCTTGTTGGGCTTTCTGGCGTTCTGCCTCAGCAAGCTGTTGAGATTGTTCGGCTTTTTGGCGTTCGGCTTCGGCTTTTTGGCGTTCGGCTTCGGCTTTTTGG
>NZ_JARPLU010000392.1:0-1362 GCF_032349615.1 Limnospira sp. PMC 1279.21
ATCGCCCTACTAAAAAGCCAGGCAATTCTCATCCCCAAATCCGATTAAGTCTCAAAACAAATCCCGGCAAGACATCGCCGCCTGAGAGTTCTGTGGGCTCCGGCAAAACTTCGATTTCTTGTCCGGGGCGGTAGATTTCTACCCGTCGATTTTGGGGGTCAATCAACCATCCCAGTCGGGCTCCATTTTCCAAATATTCCCCCATCTTTTCTCGCAGTAGGGATAAGCTATCGGTAGGCGATCGCAATTCCACCACGAAGTCAGGACATAAAGGAGCGAAACCGCGACGCATATCGGGTGTCAGCGCCTCCCAACGGGGGCGACTCACCCAAGAAGCATCAGGGGAACGGATCGCACCATTGGGGAGGATAAATCCCGTCGAGGAGTCAAAAGCAACACCCAAGTTTTCGTGGGTTTCATCCCAGCGATCGAGTTGTCCGATAATGCGGCTATTTCTTTTTCCCGATTCGCTTCCGGTGGGTGGGTTCACAATCAATTCTCCTGTAGCTGTGCGTTCCAATCTTAAATCGGGGTTGGCGGCGGCGATCGCCTGGAATTGTTCCAGGGTGATGTGGAGAACCGTGGAAGGGGGGAGTTGCAGCGTGAGAGTGCTGTGCATCAGATTTCCTCCGGGAATGTGGGCGGATATTCTTCATGGTAACTTGCCAGATGCTGGGAAATCCTGGCATTTGCTTAGGATTGGGTTATCATATTCCCAGAGAGGGAAACACCAGATGAGTTGAGAGGGAGATGAGCAATGGTTTCTCAGCCAAAAATAGCAACTCAGCATGAAATTATCTATCCTGATTCTGACGGTAAACCGATGGCCGAGAATACGATTCAGTTTCGCTGGATTATGACCATATATCACAATCTGGCGTGGTTATTTGCCCTACAGGCGGATGTGTTTGTGGCGGGGGATTTACTCTGGTATCCGGTGGAAGGGAATAATAAGATACGCCAAGCGCCCGATGTTATGGTGGTGTTTGGGGTAGAGAAGGGAGACCGGGGTTCTTACCAACAGTGGAAAGAAAAGGCGATCGCCCCCCAGGTGGTGTTGGAAATTCTGTCTCCGGGGAACCGACCGGGAGAACTGACTCGGAAGTTGTTATTTTACGAACACTATGGGGTGGAGGAATATTATATTTATGACCCGGAAAACAATGATTTGAGCGGGTGTATCCGTTCGGGCGATCGTCTGGCTATGATTGAGGAAATGCAGAATTGGGTGAGTCCCCGCCTGCAAGTTCGATTTGAGTTATCCGAGGAGACGTTAACACTTTATAATCCCCAGGGTCAGCCGTTTTCTTCTCCCCTGGAAATCGAGCAACAATTACAACAGGAGCGCTCGCGAGCCGAACA
>NZ_JARPLU010000393.1:0-536 GCF_032349615.1 Limnospira sp. PMC 1279.21
TCCTTGGTACTCAGATGTTAAACTCTCCGTCATCATGATATGCTTGTCGGGGGTTAGCCTATTTGAGTAGGTTGGGTGGAGGTACGGAACCCAACACCACCATCTTTAACCCCTAATTGTTGGGTTTCACGGAGTTTCACCCAACCTACGAAGTTGAGTCTAGCCACTTCTCAGGAGCTTTCATGCTGGTTTGAGTTTTGGTTGCGGTTCTGGAGAGTTAATAATCTCAACTGTAACCTTAATTACCGTAGAACCTATAACGACAGGCACAACCACAGGCAACAAAGCTTCTGCCACCGCTCCGGCTGCAATTCCGGCAACCACAGGCAACGAGGCTTCTGCCACTCCTACTGCAATTCCAGCAACCACAGGCAACGAGGCTTCTGTCGCTCCTACTGCAATTCCCGCAACCACAGGCAACGATTCTACCGCTGCGCCTGCAATTCCGGCAACCACAGGCAACGAGGCTTCTGCCGCTCCCACTGCAATTCCCGCAACCACAGGCAACGATTCTACCGCTGCGCCTGCAATTCCGG
>NZ_JARPLU010000393.1:546-1021 GCF_032349615.1 Limnospira sp. PMC 1279.21
CAACCACAGGCAACGAGGCTTCTGCCGCTCCTACTGCAATATCTGCGACCACAGGCAAGGAGGCTTCTGCCGTTTTTGCTATAACCCACAATAAATTTAGATTGATTAAAGCCATAACAACTCCTTTTTTTTCAATAAAGAGATATCTAAACAATTGGGTTTATTGTACTATGGTTTCTGGTTCCTTTGATAGTGAATATATGTGCAGTTTAGCCAAGCCGTAGAGCGATCGCCTAGAGACTTCCCAGGAGCGATCGCTTATTTGAGTAGGTTGGGTGGAGGAACGAAACCCAACACCACCATATCTCTCCCTGTTGGGTTTCACCCAAGCAACAAAGAGCGATCGCTTTTTCCGTCATATCTCTCCCTGTTGGGTTTCACCCAAGCAACAAATGTTGGGTTTCACCCGAGCCACAAAGGGCGATCGCTTATTTGAGTAGGTTGGGTGGAGGAACGAAACCCAACACCACCATAT
>NZ_JARPLU010000393.1:1031-1166 GCF_032349615.1 Limnospira sp. PMC 1279.21
CTCTCCCTGTTGGGTTTCACCCAAGCAACAAAGAGCGATCGCTTTTTCTGTCATATCTCTCCCTGTTGGGTTTCACCCAAGCCACAAAGGGCGATCGCTTTTTCCGTCATATCTCTCCCTGTTGGGTTTCACCCC
>NZ_JARPLU010000394.1:0-1326 GCF_032349615.1 Limnospira sp. PMC 1279.21
AACTGGTTTACCAAGTGTTGTTACTGTGCTTAATGATTGAGATAAAGGCTGTAACTGCCTTCTTACTGGGTTTGATGTGGGTTAAAAAGGTTTTCCTTGTGTCCCTATTTATCTTCCCCACTCTATGTTTTCCTGCTGGGTATTGCCTAATATTGAATCCCAAGAAATCGAAACCCGGTTCTTCTGTTTTCCCTTCATATTGTATGGGGTTAAGTGTATGACACACTCTGGTCTTTTCCGGTTTAATCTCTAATCCTATAGGTTTTAACCAACGGGAAATAGCAGTTTTGCACTGTTCAATGATGTCCAGTGACGGTGATATCACTACAAAATCATCAGCGTATCTTATGAGGGTGGCTTTAACTTTACCCCCACTTGCTTTTGGATACATTGTTTCAATTAACCTAGCCATTCCATCCAGTGCAATGTTGGCGAGTATTGGACTTATTACCCCTCCTTGTGGTGTCCCGGCTTCTGTATCCTCGAATACGCCATTGTCTAGCACTCCTGCTTTTAACCATTGTTTCAGGTCGCGTTTAATTACGCTAGGACAATGAATTTTGGACAGTAGGTAATCATGGTTTATTCGGTCGAAGCATTTCGCTATATCCGCATCAAGGACATAGTATTGACCCTGATTTATGGCCGTGTATATTCTACCAATCGCGTCATGGGCTGACCTGCCTGGTCTGAACCCGTAGCTTGTGCCTTCAAATCTCCCTTCCCATTCGGGTTCGAGAGCCGATTTCACCAAGGCTTGCCTGGCTCTATCTTGGATTGTGGGTATCCCTAGAGGACGTTTCTCATCCCTTCCAGGTTTTGGAATCCACACCCTTCGTAGTGGTTTTGTTTTGAGGTTTCCCTTGATTTTCTCAGCCATTTCTAACCTTTGCTTAGGGGATATTACGACCATCCCATCTACTCCAGCCGTCTTTTTGCCTTGATTGTCTTGGGTCACCCGTCGCACCGCTAAGAGCCGGGCATAATATGATTTCACCAATAGACGTTGCCACCTTCTAACCTTCGCGTCCTGTCCCGATTTAGCTGCTTGGAATATCCTCTTTTGGAGCTTAAAGACGTATCGCTGAACCTTAGTCCAGTTGATACTTCTCCATACAAACGCACGTCTTGATTGGTCTGGTTTTCCCAAATCCGTTCTTTAAACTCGATTTCGTCATATTAACCCTTAATCGACTCTATCCTTGCAATCAAACCGTGACCCGTTGGCATATCCCGTCCATTACAGCCGGGCGTTAGCTTCTGGTCACATCTCATATCAAGTTCGCTTAATCGGTTATAATATCAGTGACCAATGCCAAACTTGCG
>NZ_JARPLU010000395.1:0-1305 GCF_032349615.1 Limnospira sp. PMC 1279.21
TTAGTCATCTCGTCCTCTCCATTATACGTCCTAACTTTCCTGTCTGGTGCTATAAGTTAACAGCAGCGGCTATTTCGGTAAGCCTTAACCCATACATTACTGTCATACCAGTAACCCACAGCCAGGCGTGACGAGCTTTACTGAATGTATGGTTTTTGATAGTGTAGACTGCTTGTTTAGCGCTGTACCACCAATTTTTAAAGGCATCGATGCCTATACGCTGCTTAACGGTGAATCGTGTTTGTCTGGGATTAATAAGTTCTAACTGTTTTAGTAGGTGGTCTTTATTGGGTGATTTTTTGGCAATGGCTTTCAGGATGTAGTAACGTTCTTTGAATGTTTTGGACCCTATCAGCTCCTCTCCATTCTGTAAGGGAGTGTACAGCATAACCTTGAAACTCTCCCAAGTAGGATAATCATCCCAATTGGGGAATTGCTCAAAGTATATTTTTTGGCTTTGATGATAGGAAGATAGGTCGCTGACAATATCGCGGGAGCGTGGTCGTCCTGTGTTGCGGTTGTACCCGGCAAAATACTCATCTTCCAGTTGTTGGAATATTTCCCGGTAGGTTATCAGATTATCCTCAATCTGATTCTTTCCTAGAATAGTCGTATCATACCAATCCCAGAACTCACTAGTGCTAGTGATAGTCCCTAAGGCTTCTGATACCAGTTTAGCTTTCTTAACCCCGTCTATCACCCCTTGGGGTGTACACTCAAGATTAGCTGTCTTGGGTAGCCGTTTTCCGGTAGGTGGCTGCTTAAACTGCAATAGCAAATTATACCTAGTCCCGGACTTTTGTAACTTGAGTGTCACTCCTTTGGGACATTCCCCTTTAAAGTCTTGATAGGCTTTCAGGAATCTGCTATAGCTCTCGTCATAGTTACCCTTTCCCCCCACTGTAGGGAGTTTAGTAGCATTACTCATTTTTTACTCACTTGTTACTCTACTACGGTTTTGAGTAACACCTAAGTAACGGTAGAATAGGGGTTGTAGGCTGTAATTCCGGTTCGAGTCCGACTCTGCCCACTATTAACTGTTTCTGATTAGAGAGGGATTAACAAGTAATTTCCTGAAATATCCGGAAATATTTTTCCGATCCCCAAAACCCCAACCTACATGGTTGGGTCAAACGTAGTGAAACCCAACATAACTGAGAGATGGTGGCGTTGGGTTTCGTGACCTCCACCCAACCTATAATAATTAACAATTAATAATTAATAATTAATAATTTTAGCCATGTAGGTTGGGTGAAACGTAGTGAAACCCAACATAACTGAGAGATGGTGGCGTTGGGTTTCGTA
>NZ_JARPLU010000396.1:0-1275 GCF_032349615.1 Limnospira sp. PMC 1279.21
ATCAGGAGCCGTGTGATGTGAAAGTATCAAGCACGGTTTGGAATTGGAGTTGGGGAAGGTGACTTCTCTTTCGACCATAACCAGTTTAGAGACACCGGGGAGATTTTCCTAAAGTGAAAGTATTTGCAGTTTAGAGATTACCGGGGAGGTTAGGCGATCGCTTTTCCGGACGGTTGACTGTTTTTCTAATCTGGTAGGGAGGTAGGGCGATCGCTTTTCGGGTGGCGGGGGGTTTGGCGGCGCTGGGGGAGGGATTAAGGGCGCAGCGGTAAAATCCATGAGTGGAGCGTAGCGGAACGAATTTAACTTTGTGACCAAGCCCTTAATACCGTGGGTGGGTGGGTTCCGCCGCCGCCAATGGGGGGAGCTTGAGGCGATCGCTTTTCGGGTGGCGGGTTTTGGAATGCTCCTTAGTCGGGGTGAGTTGAGAGGTAGGGCGATCGCCGGCGCGGACAGTTGGCTGGTTTGGGCTAACTTGTGGGGAGGTGCGGTTGGCTGGTTTTTAGAGGCGGTTGATTTGTGGGGAGGCAAGGTTTTCTGTTTTTTAGATTCTCGTGCGATCGCCGGCGCGGATAGTCCTTGGCGTGCCTTGGTTGGGATGCCTAGTTACTGGGTGCTTCGCACAAGAGGGGTTGACTTATGGGGATGCCAGGTTATTGGGCGCAGTGGCTTACTAGTGTTCAGTGAAGTTTAGTGGTGGCGCTCCTCTCGTAATCGCCGCGCGCCAAAACGAAAGTTACTAGTGTTCAGGAAAGGTGATCGCGGGCGCGGGCTCCAAATACCGCTCGGTCCTAGGCGGCAGTGGCTTACTAGTGTTCAGTGAAAGCAACTGGTGGGGGAGCCGCTCCGGGGTGGGTAGTGCTAAAGAGGTAATGATGCGTTGTAGTGATGGATAAAGTGCGAGACGTTTAGGAGTGAAATAAGGCTGCAATGCCTGAAATAACCTCCTAGAGGGAGATAGACTGAATCAACCCAGTTTACCCCTTAACTGTCTATATGTTCCGACACTCGGGCTTAAAACGAGCAAGGCAGGAAACTCAAGGTCAATCCCATTTTAAGAAATCGCCAAATTTACCGTCCAGGTGAACTTAGGAGGAGTAAAATCCACTTGGGGCGATTATGGGAAAGAGTAAAGGCGGTAGCCACCCCCAGTTTTGGGAATCACAAACCCAGGATTGAAGCGGGGAACGGAAGGCGTGATGTAGAACATACTACTAGACGCGACCACTGCCAACCATCCAGGAGATTAGGGAAACCGAATGTCTGGCTTGAACC
>NZ_JARPLU010000397.1:0-1274 GCF_032349615.1 Limnospira sp. PMC 1279.21
CATGGATTCCGTTCTCAAAGCTGCGTCCTAACCACCTTGACTAATGCTATAGTATAGTGAACCTGCTCTATAAAACTTAAACAAAACCGGACATAGCCGGATATTGATGTTTATTTCTGGCTTCGTCCGGGACTGTCGGCAGCACCCCGTCCACAAGTGTAATCGTCTGAACCAGGCGATTTTTCTAAATTTATACTGGCGTTCAAATCTCTATCAATCTTCAGGCCACAGTTCGGACATTCAAAAGTCCGACGGACTAGGGGCATTTTTTGACGATAACCGCAATTAGAACAAAGTTGACTGGATGGATAAAATCTATCGGCAATAATCAACTTTGAACCATAACGTTCTGCCTTGTAACCTAGTTGCCGACGGAACTCATAAAATGAAGCATCAGCGATAGAACCAGCCAAACCATGATTTTTCAGCATACCTGACACATTCAAATCTTCAATGACGACTTGGCTGTGGTTCTTAGCCAAGAAAGTAGTTATTTTATGAATGGTGTCCCGCCGAATGTTTGCTACTCTTTGATGTAGCTTTTGAACTTTTAAGAGACATTTGGCCCAATTTTTCGAGCCTTTGACTTTGCGACTTAAATGACGTTGTAATCGAGCTAGTTTTTTGGTCGTTGCTTTATAAGCCTTGGGATTAGAGAATTGGGTCCCATCGGAGCAAGTCGCCCAATTGTTAATTCCTAGGTCTACCCCGATTCTCTCTCGATATTTCGGTGTGATTTCTGGTGTGATTTCTACGAAAAAGCTCATATACCAGTCACCTGCTTGGCGCGTTATAGTGACTTTCTTAACCCAACTTTCGGGTAGAGCCTCAAATGTAGAAACCCAGCCCACAAAAGGCAGCTTATGGCGAGTTCCTGACAACTTGAATGGCTTTCCGGAATTGTCAAGCGTAAAGCTATCATGGTGGCCTTTCTTCTTAAATTTAGGATAACTGCTTATTCCCTTGAAGAAGCGCTTAAAGGCATCCCCTAGATTAATGAAGGCATATTGATCAACTTTAGAAGACAATTCGGACATCCAAGGATATTGAGGTTTCACATAATTAGTAAAAACCTTTTTAATGGAGTTGATATTAGGCTTGAGTCCCTCTTCATAAGCTGACCTCCATAAGTGTAATCCCCAATTAAACACGAACCGAGCATAACCCGCGTGTTTGGCCATCAAGGTGGCTTGACGGTCATTGAGTTTTAGTTTGGTTCGGAAAGCTTTGATTGGTTATGGTCGAAAGGGAAGTCACCTTCCCCAACTCCACTC
>NZ_JARPLU010000398.1:0-1271 GCF_032349615.1 Limnospira sp. PMC 1279.21
CCCCCTTCAGAATTTTCGGCTAGATTCCCTTTTGGCTAAGACTTTCAGCTTTTTTATCCTGTACTGAGATGTTGCCATAATGTGAGTCCATCCTTAGTCTGGAACAACCAAGATTCATGCCTTTCTTTCCCATTACTAAGTCTAACCGTTCCATGACTGAAATAGTTTCTTAGCTTCTTGTAACTTGTCTTTCCGCATCTTGATACTGTCCATGCCCTTAACATTAACCAGACTGTGTGGTCTAGCTTAACGAAGGTCTCTGATGAGACTACCGCTGAATAATAGTTTGACCATCCCCTTATGATTGGGTTTAGTTTGCTTATCAGGGCTGATTGGGGTGCGGTTTTAAGATGTTTTATTGCATCCTTAATCACTTCTGTGTGGGCTTTAACTGCTTTGTTGCTGGGTTTGATGTGAGTTTTGTGACCGATTGGACGGCTTGCTGCTCCACCAGTTTTCCCAGTTTTATATTTTCCTGCAGGATATTGCCTAATATTGAATCCTAGAAAATCAAATCCGGGTTCTTCAAGTTTTCCATCATATTCAATAGGATTGAGTGTATGACAGATTCGAGTTTTTCCCGGTTTAATCTCTAACCCAATAGGTTTTAACCATTCAGAAATAGCAATCTTGCACTGTTCAATAATCTCTAGTGATGGTGATATCACTACAAAATCATCGGCATATCTTATTACGGTGGCTTTAATTTTAACCCCTTTTACTTTTGGATACGTTGTTTCAATTAATCTAGCCATGCCATCCAGTGCAATGTTGGCGAGTATTGGACTTATTACCCCTCCTTGAGGTGTCCCTGTTTCAGTATCCTCAAATACACCGTTATCTAGTACACCTGCTTTGAGCCATTGTTTTAGGTCTCTTTTCAGGCTGCTTGGACAATGAATTTTGGACAGTAGGTAATCATGGTTCACGGTAAGAGCATTTTGCTATATCTGCGTCCAATACATAATAACTACTATGCTTAATACATAGATAGATTCGTTCTATTGCATCTTGGGCAGACCGACCAGGTCGGAACCCATAGCTTGTGTCTTCAAATCTCGATTCCCATTCAGGTTCGAGAGCCGATTTAACCAAGGCTTGCCTTGCTCTATCTTGGATTGTAGGAATGCCTATTCCAGCTTTTTTCATCCCTACCAGGTTTTGGTATCCATACTCTCCTAAGTGCTTTTGCTTTGAGGTTTCCTTTAATGTTCTTAACCTAAGTACAGGACAAAAGTTGTAGAGCCTGGTGAAACCGCCCTGAAAACAAA
>NZ_JARPLU010000399.1:0-1270 GCF_032349615.1 Limnospira sp. PMC 1279.21
CGGAACCCAACACCACCATCTCTCCGTTATGCTGGGTTTCACCCTCGTTTCACCCAACCTACAAATGTTGGGTGAAACCCGAGCAACAAATGTTGGGTTTCACCCAACCTACAAAGAGCGATCGCCTTCCAGTTGCTGTAAGCGAGCCTCCAATTCCCGCAGCCGCGTTTCCGCTAACTCCGCCCGCTGACGCTGTTGTTCGGCTTCCTGACGCTGTTGTTCAGCCTCCAAGCGCTGCTGTTGGGCTTCCTGACGCTGCTGTTCAGCTTCCAAGCGCTGCTGTTCGGCGATTTTGGCTAACTCTGTGGGGGTGAGAAATCGCTGACCATCAGGACGATAGATGGTGAACTGCTCCTCAATCAGTTCAAAGCGAATCCCTAACCGGGGACTCGTCCAGTTTTCCGCCTGCTCAATCAGTTCCAGGGAACCGGTTTGATTGCGTATCCACCCATGAAAATCAAAACGGTCTGGGTCGAAGATATAATATTCTTCCACCCCATAGCGATCGTAAAACTGCTGTTTCTTCACCATCTCCTTGAGACGATTTCCTGGGGAGAGAATTTCAAACACCACTTGGGGAGGGATATTCCCTTCTTCCCATTGTTTATAGGAACCGCGATCGCCTTTTGGTCGCCCGAACACCACCATTGCATCAGGTGCTTGTCGCAGTTTATTATTGCCTTCCATGGGATACCAGAGCAAATCTCCCGCTATAAAGACATTCGGATCATCATCAAACAGAATCTCCAAATTCTCTTTAATGACTACAATCCAGCGAAACTGGCGGGTATTTTCAGCCATGGGATTTCCATCAGAATCAGGGTAGATGACCTTTGTGGGTTGTGTGGGTTGAGGGGTAGTTACCATAAAATTAGACCTCTCAATTATTGAACTGGAATACACCATTGAGTCGGTGTCTATAGTTGGCTCACATTTTAGCTGATTTTTTCGTCAATAGTTAAGTAGGTTGGGTGGAGGTACGGAACCCAACACCACCATTGTTGGGTGAAACCCGAGCAACAAATGTTGGGTGAAACCCGAGCAACTCCACTAAAACCCTACCCTCCACAACCGCACCACCCCATCCCAACTCCCAGAAGCCAGAGTTTGACCATCTGGACTGAAGCTGACGCTATTCACCAACAATGTATGTCCCTTGAGTTGGCGCAGTTCCCGTCCGTTAGGCACATCCCACAGTCGCACTGTCTTATCATAACTCCCAGAAGCCAGGGTTTGACCATCAGGACTGAAGCTGACGCTTAACAAACTA
>NZ_JARPLU010000004.1:0-68047 GCF_032349615.1 Limnospira sp. PMC 1279.21
TCCCGTGGCTGCTCTAGCACCCGCCCCTACTGGCCGTGGGAATCGTGGGTTAGGGTTAGGGTTAGGTTAGGGCGATCGCTTTCAGTGGGCTGGTTTCTCCCGTGGCTGCTCTAGCACCCGCCCCTACAGAGTCGCGCCTACTCTATATTTGTGTCGCCTTCCCTGGTTAAAATAATTAATCCACTATACTCGGATAATCTTCATGGCACAGACTCTACTTTTTAATGCACTGCGTCAAGCCACTGACGAAGAAATGGCTCGCGATCCTGCTGTATTGGTTCTAGGGGAAGATGTAGGTCACTATGGTGGTTCCTACAAAGTGACCAAAGACTTGCATAAGAAATATGGGGATCTGCGAGTTCTCGATACCCCCATTGCTGAAAATAGTTTCACAGGGATGGCAGTTGGTGCCGCTATGACCGGACTGCGACCCATAATCGAAGGGATGAACATGGGATTCCTGCTGCTGGCTTTCAACCAAATTGCTAATAATGGTGGAATGCTGCGCTACACTTCCGGGGGTAACTTTAAAATGCCTTTGGTAATTCGTGGACCCGGCGGGGTGGGTCGTCAATTGGGAGCCGAACACTCTCAACGCCTAGAGTCCTATTTCCAAGCGGTTCCGGGTCTAAAAATTGTCGCCTGTTCTACGCCCTATAATGCTAAGGGTCTACTCAAATCGGCAATTCGGGATGATAACCCGGTTTTGTTCTTTGAGCACGTCCTGCTGTATAACCTCAAGGAAGATCTACCGGAAGAGGAATATTTGGTTCCTATTGACCAGGCGGAAATTGTGCGATCGGGTAAAGATGTCACGATTCTTACCTACTCTCGGATGCGCCATCATGTAATGCAGGCGGTTCCGGCTATGGTGAAACAGGGTTTTGACCCAGAGGTGATTGATTTAATTTCCCTCAAGCCTTTAGACCTGAATACCATTGGCGAGTCGATTCGGAAAACTCACCGTGTGATTATTGTGGAAGAGTGCATGAAAACCGGGGGAATTGGGGCGGAACTGACCGCCTCGATTAATGATAATTTCTTTGATGAACTTGATGCTCCTGTGTTGCGGCTTTCCTCCCAGGATATCCCTACCCCCTATAACGGGATGTTGGAAAGGTTGACGATTGTACAGCCGGAACAGGTTCTGGAGGCGGTTCAGAAGATGTTATCCCACCAGGTATAGCTTAATGGGTTCCGCGTCTGGACTTCTGGGTTGAGTTGGGGTGAAGTTCCATGGCTTTCCTGGTAGTTCGGCGTGGGATCGGATTTTAATGATAAAATGAGTCGTTATCCCTGATTTTGAATTCAGTATGCGAAAACAGCGATCGCTCCTTTTCCTGATCTTACTCCTGGTCATCACTTCCCTGATTATTTTGGTCCGGGTTCCTATTCGCCTGGGACTAGACTTGCGGGGTGGTTCTCAACTCACAATTCAGTTGCAAACCTCCGATGATGTGCCACGCATTGATGAGCGGGTTTTGGAGGGGGTTCAGAGTGTCATCGAAAACCGTGTCAACGGTTTGGGTGTTTCTGAGGCTGTGGTGCAAACTGTAGGAGATGATCAGATTCTGGTGCAACTCCCCGGTGTCAGTGACCCAGAACAAGCGGAACGGGTTTTGGGAGGGACGGCTCAGTTGGATTTCCGGGAGCAAAGACCGGGGACTGAGGGAGAGCTTTTTGCGGAAATACAGGTTAATCGAGCATTAGATGCTGATTTAAGACAGGCGATCGCCACCGGAGACGATGATAGACTCGAACAACTCCTCCAACAACTCAATGAAAGTAATCAGGCGATCGCCTCATTCTATAAAGAACCCATAATTCGCGGCCAGCAGCTACAAGATGCCTTCCCCCAACCCACTCAAGGGGGGAATGGTTGGGAAATTGTCCTGCGCTTTAATAGTGAAGGCGGCAGAAATTTTGCTGAACTTACCAAAAACTTAGCCGGGACAGGACGCACCATTGGCATCTTTTTAGATGACAGTCTGTTAAGTTCTCCCACCGTTTCCGTGGAATTTGCCGATACCGGAATTACCGGGGGAAGTGCCGTAATTACCGGCAATTTTAGCGCCGCCGAAGCTAATGATCTCGCCGTACAATTGCGAGGGGGAGCGCTTCCGGTTCCGGTGGAAATTGTCGAAAACCGCACCGTCGGTGCAACTCTGGGACGTGATAGCATTCAGCGCAGTATTTATGCCGGCAGTGGCGGCTTGATTTTGGTGCTAATTTTTATGGTGGCTTATTATCGCCTACCAGGAGCGATCGCTGATGTGGCTTTGGTGGTTTACGCCTTATTTACCCTAGCCATTTTTGCCCTCTTGGGAGTTACCCTTACCCTACCGGGAATTGCTGGGTTTATCCTTAGTATCGGTATGGCTGTTGATGCTAACGTCCTGATTTTTGAACGCACCCGGGAAGAACTCCGAGCCGGAAAAACCCTCTATCGTTCCGTCGAGTCTGGTTTTTATCGGGCTTTTGGCAGTATCCTGGATGGAAATGTTACCACTGGTATTGCTTGTGCCGCTCTGTTCTGGCTGGGAACTGGACTGGTGAAGGGATTTGCCCTTACCCTCGGTTTGGGGGTGGCTGTGAGTATGTTTACCGCTGTTACCTTTAGCCGCACTCTCATGTTTACCGTGATTAGTTTACCTGAGTTCCGCAAGCCTGAATTGTTTTGTCCAAATCTCCCTAAGACTAATTAGGTTTGATGGTTTTCTCAACTCTTGTGTTGCCCCTAAATTATGGCTTGATCTGAAACTATGACTTTTAGTGTGACAAAACGGCGATCGCTTTGGTGGATGATTTCGGCGGCGGTTATCCTCGCCGGAATAGTGGGGATGTTAATTTCCTGGACTAATCCTGATATTGGCTCACCCATACGCCCCGGACTAGACTTTGTGGGAGGAACTCGCCTCCAGTTGGAACTTGATTGCACTGTTCCCGGTAATTGTGATGGCCCCATTGAGATTGACCAGGTGCGGGAAGTTTTGCAGGCTCAGGACTTGGGTAGCAGTTCCATTCAACTTTTGGATAAAGACCCCATTCAACGCGATCGCCAAATTGTTTCCGTTCGCACTAAAAACCTCAATGTTGATGAACGAACTCAGCTAGAAGCCGCCTTGCGAGAGGCGATCGGAGTTTTTGACCCCCTCGCTACCCAAATCGACACCGTGGGACCAACTCTCGGCCGTCAAATCTTTATTTCTGGACTCCAAGCCTTACTCGTCGCTTTCGCCGGAATTACCGTCTATCTAACTTTCCGGTTCCAGTTTGACTATGCAGTATTTGCATTTGTCGCCCTATTCCATGATGTTTTTCTGACTATGGGGATATTCTCCATTTTCGGTCTGGTTTTTGGCTTAGAAGCCGATACCCTATTTTTAGTAGCCCTCTTGACAATTATCGGGTTTTCTGTTAATGACACCGTGGTAATTTACGATCGCATCCGGGAAATCTTGAAACAAATGCCTGATGCTTCTACCGGGGAAGTCGTTGATAATGCCGTTAACCAAACCTTGGCGCGCTCTATCAATACCACAGTTACCACCATCCTACCCCTGTTTTGCATTTTCCTGTTTGGCGGGGAAACTCTCAAATATTTTGCCCTCACCCTGATTATAGGTTTTATTGCAGGTTCCTACTCTAGTATTTTTATTGCTAGTACCCTCCTGGGTTGGTGGCGCGATCGCAAAGCGTCTAAGTCAACCATCGTCCCTAATGATGAACCTCAGCCAGTGTCTAGGGAAAAATAAATAATTACAGTCCCATGTCCTATCCTGAACCCTCATTAGATGATCCAGTCCTGAAAACTCAAATGAAACGACTCCATGAGTTGATAATTTGGAGTCGCTGGCTGGTGATTATCCTATTATGGTTGGTTATTGGCTCACTGAGTTTGTGGGGAATGCGATCGGACATTTCCCTACTCATGGAACATTTTACCTGGGCTACAGTCCGCCACGGCCTATTTCATAATCGCCTATCTGCGATCGGTTTAGGTATATGTGTAGGCATGACTACCAGCACCTTACTTTGGCAAAGTCGCAACATTCTTATGGGTTTCCCCCTTCGTTATCGCCAACGCCTAGAAAGACAAGTCCTCAAAATTCGCCAACAGGGTTCGACTCATCCCCTGTGGCGGTGGGTAATTAATAATTATAAATAATTAGCCTCCATAACTGAGCAGATCAGCTACCACTAGAAGACTCTCTGAGAATTATCTGCCATAAGTTTGTATAAATTATTACAATTAACCCTTTATGTCAAGTTATGCTTCAGTTGGTTAAGAGATTTGTAAATCATGTGAAATCTTGTGTAATTTGATGTTTGATCAGGCGAATTTGAGTTATGGTTGAGACTATAAAGAAAAAATAAAGGCGGCCACCACAAATTTAAGATTAGTGTGAACAGGCTGCATATCTAAGACGCTCACCCACTCCCGGCTTTGGGGAGAAAATGAACAAACCATAAGGAGGTCTTATGACTCCAACAATGCTCCGTCAACTTTGGTCTTTAGTTGAAAATACCCAACCTTCACATTTAGTTAGTCTGGATGATGATAGCCTGGTTCAGTGCTTGATGGGTCGCCTAAAGAGTCAGTCAAGCATCAATGGTCAGGAGGTGGATATGTTGGATGAGTATATCAACTCTCGTATATCTCTAATTCGTGACCTAGCCGAGGCTCGTCTGTCTGGGGAATCAATGGCTTAATATTCAATAGGGACGGAGTATAGTGTGCGATCGCTCTATATATTACCCCCCCACAATTTCCCCGAAGATCGCGATATATAGCCAATTTATGTCAAACTCCCTTGAAATTGTCCACGAACGATATCGCCAAATTAAGGTAAGTTTATGAAAATTGTCAACTCCCTTCTCAGGCTGTTGTAAGATAGTCCTGTCCTCGGGTTGCCAATTAATTGGGCTCTCCCTCTTCTCCTAAGTCTCCCTGATAGGTGCAAACCTTAATAGTGGGTGGCTTAGTGGCGATATGTAAACCGATTCAAAGACAATTCAAAAACTATGGGTAAACGAGGTTTTCTATTATTGGTAAGTTGCTTGTCAGCCTTATCACTCACAGCTTGTGAACCCGGAGGATCTCCAGGTTCTGACGGACTAGCCGCCGGAGGCAGCGGTCAAAGTCGCCTAAATGTTGTCAAAAACCGAGGAGTCCTCATTTGTGGGGTAGATGGTGGTATTCCTGGCTTCAGTTTTGTTGATCAGAGTGGCGAATACTCTGGCTTAGATGTAGATGTCTGTAAAGCCGTAGCAGCAGCCTTATTTGATGACCCTAATGCAGTTCAGTATCGGAACTTAGATTCCACAGAACGTTTTGAAGCCATGAGAGCCGGGGAAGTAGATATGCTTTCGCGCAATACTACCTGGACTCTCAGCCGTGATACATCTGTAGGGATGGAATTTGCCCCTACCACATTCCATGATGGTCAGGGTATGATGGTTCGCGCAGATAGTGGAATTACCAGCTTAGAAGATTTTCAGGATCGCGCCGTCTGTGTAGAAGCGGGAACTACCACCGAACTTAATCTTACTGATAATATGCGCGAACGGGGTATCACCTTTGAGACCGTGACATTCCAACAGGCTGACCCCGCCTATGCGGCTTATGCTGAGGGTCGTTGTGAAGGTATGACCTCTGATAAATCTCAACTCCTCGCTCGTCGCAGCACCCTTCCCAACCCCAATGATCATATTATCCTGGATGTTACTATGTCTAAGGAACCCCTCGGACCTGTAACCCTCAATAATGACTCAGCTTGGTTTGATACCGTCAAATGGGTGACATTTGCTTTGTTTGAAGCCGAAGAACTAGGAATTACTCAAGCTAATGTCGAAGAAATTGCCCAAACTAGCGAGAATCCTACCATTCGCCGTTTTCTTGGCGTGGAAGGGGATTTAGGTACAGGAATGGGTTTAACTAATGATTTTGCTGCTAGGGTGATTAGGCACGTCGGAAACTATGCGGAAGTTTACGATCGCAATTTAGGTGCAGGTTCCCAGTTTAATCTTCCTCGCAATGAAAATGAGCTATGGACTAATGGGGGTTTACTCTTTTCTCCACCATTCCGTTAATGACAAAAATTAGGTGAAGGGTAGGATCTTATTAGTTGAGGCGGTTTTTTCGACTACCAAAACTGATCCACCTTTCATCTATCATGGTCAAGCTGAATAACATCACAGCAGCTTATGGGGACATATCAAGATGAAATTTGTGGATGAGTATCGGGATTTGGAATTGTCCCAAAAATACGCTCAGGCGATCGCATCTATTACTAGCCAACCCTGGACAATCATGGAAATTTGTGGGGGACAAACCCACTCCATTGTTAAATATGGCATTGACAAGTTATTACCTGAACAAATTACTTTAATTCATGGCCCTGGATGTCCCGTCTGTGTGACTCCCATTCACATGATTGATCGCGCTGTTGAAATAGCCACCCTTCCTAATACTATTCTCTGTTCCTTTGGGGATATGTTACGAGTCCCTGGAACCGAAAAAGACTTGCTTTCAGTTAAGGCTATGGGGGGAGATATTCGCATCGTTTATTCCCCTTTAGATAGTTTAAAAATTGCTCAGAATAACCCCGACAAACAGGTGGTATTTTTGGCGGTCGGCTTTGAAACTACAGCACCCGCTACAGCTATGGCGGTTTATCAAGCCAAAGAACTCTCAATTGAGAATTTTTCGATGCTGGTTTCTCATGTGTTAGTTCCTCCGGCGATCGCGGCTATTTTATCTAGTTATAACTGTCTAGTACAGGGGTTTTTAGCGGCTGGTCATGTTTGCACAGTGATGGGATACACTGAATATGAGCCGATTGTAAAAAAATATAATATTCCCATTGTTGTGACTGGTTTTGAACCTGTAGATATTCTTCAGGGGATTTATCTATGTATTAAACAGCTAGAAGAGGGACAAGCTACATTAGAAAATCAATACACTCGTTCGGTACAAAGAGAGGGAAATAAGACGGCACAAACCATTATATCACAAGTATTTGAAGTAGTCAATCGTCAATGGCGCGGCATAGGAGAAATTTCCGAAAGTGGTTTAGGGTTGCGATCGCCCTACGCGGAATTTGACGCAGAAAATCGGTTTAATTTGTCACCGCCACAACCGGATAATTATAGCGAATGTATTAGCGGTCAAATTATGCAGGGAATCAAAAAACCCCATCAGTGTCCCGCCTTTGGAACCCGCTGTAAACCAGAACATCCCCTCGGTGCGCCCATGGTTTCTTCGGAAGGCGCTTGCGCCGCCTATTATCGTTACCGCCACCAGGGAGAAACCGAGTTATTACAGTAGGGTGCGTCAGACACCAGAAACCATCAGAAAAACCCGATAATTTATTTCTGACGCACCAGAATACTTGTTCGGAAATAGCTTAAAATATTACCCTCACCCTAAATCAGAATTAATTAATAATTAATAATTAATAATTAATAATTAATTATTGTAGGGGCGCGTTCTGCTGTCAATTCTCAATTCCCCACGACGATATTAATAAACCCGCCCTACCCCACGGGGGAATTACTTGGAAAGGTATTAGATTATTAGACCAATTATATAGTAGGGTGCGTCAGACAGGGAAAACCAGGAGAAAAACCCGATAATTGATGACTGACGCACCAGACCAATTATAAAGTGAGGATTAAAATTTTAATTGATAGGTAAAATGTCTATCAGGTGTTCCCCTGGAAATAAGTCAATTCCTAAAGCTGATTTGATTAAATATAGCAGCAGAAATATGATAGCACTAATCATCAGGTTTAAGCCGATGAGCAATAAGGAAGCGGCTATGATATTAGCAATTTTATGGGCTTGGGTAAAGAAAGGCGATCGCTTTTTTTGTCGGCGTTCCTTACCCACGAAAACCACCACATAAAACCGATCTATAATCAAATCGACAGTAAATCTCAGATCGACAATTTTCGAGGAAGGTTGGGGTATAGCTGCATCTAAAGTTTGCCGAATTTCTGCCAGTTGTTGGGGGTTAAAACTTGCCAAAACTTCGGGAGTCATTTTTTGTAAATATTCATCAGCATTTGGGGGTTGAATCCGAGGTAAATTTCTCGGATATTGTTGAGATTTCCTGTTCATATTAAATCATCCAACCTAAGCGAAAAATTACCGAACCGACTATGAAAGCGACCCCCGGGATACCCAGTAGTATATAAAAAAGGCGATCGTCATTTAAACCCACCGTAGATAGGATAGTGCGACCCCATGCTAAAGCCATAATTAGCAGTATAGAAAAAGCCCATAATCCCATTAAAATCATCGCCCAAAGGGGTGCATTTTGGAATGGTAAATCTGGCAGCCACACCGTTGGCCATGTCTTGAGAATAGTGCCAATAAACATAATCAACACTAGCCAAGCATTCGCCAAAACAATAGCTTCTTCCCCGACCTTAGCCAAATGTAGGATAACCGCGAAAGTGATTAACCACACCAACCAGGGAACCTCAAACGCCGCCAGGAACCACCCAGCCACAGTATAGCCCAAAAATAAAGTGATAGTATAGATCCAAAATCGGGGATAGCTGTAAAATTTATCAGCCACAGTGTCTTTAACAGTTATCACGATATTGTATATTATACAAGAACATCTGAGCAACAGCAAATTTCAGCCAATTAATTAACCCATGGAAAGCAACCCCGACTTTAATTTAACCTGTCCTATTCCCATTGACAACTATCCCCAAGTTTTATTAGCCCACGGTGGTGGTGGACGATTAATGAATCAATTAATTGAGCAAATGTTTCGTCCCGCCTTCGGCACATCATCAGATATTCCCCATGATGCAACCACCCTGACTTTAACGGGCAAAAAAATCGCAATGACCACAGATTCTTATGTGGTTAATCCCCTATTTTTTCCAGGGGGAGATATCGGTTCAATGGCAATTTATGGAACTGTGAATGATTTAGCTATGGCGGGGGCGCGTCCTTTATATCTTAGCGTGGGATTTATCCTCGAAGAAGGACTACCCATGACCACTTTATGGCAAATCATTCAAAGGATGCAAATGGCAGCTAAAGGGGCTGATATTCAGATTGTTACCGGGGACACCAAAGTAGTAGATCGCGGCAAGGGAGATGGCATATTTATTAATACAGCAGGAATTGGAATTATTGAACATGAATTAAGGATTTGTCCTGAGTCTGTACAGCCAGGTGATATCATCTTAGTTAGTGGTGATTTAGGTCGTCATGGTATTGCTATTATGGCAGTGCGTGAAGGGTTGGAATTTGAAACCACAATTGAGAGTGATTCTGCACCAGTGGCTGACCTGGTTTTAGAATTATTAAATGCAGGGGTAGAAATTCACTGTTTGCGGGATTTAACTAGAGGTGGTTTAGCTAGTGCTTTACATGAAATAGCGACAGCCAGTAACTTACAAATGGAAATAGACGAGAATCAACTACCCATCCGGGAAGATGTCCAAGGAGCCTGTGAAATTCTGGGTTTTGACCCTATTTATGTAGCGAATGAAGGTCGTTTTGTGGCTTTTATACCTGCTAAGGATGTTGAAAAAACCTGCTCAATTTTAACTGCCAAAAATCCCCAAGCGTCTGTGATTGGTCAAGTTCAAGACAAAGCTGGGGGATTAGTGACTATGCGAAGTAAAATCGGATCGACTCGCATTGTTGACTTACTCAGTGGGGAACAACTACCCCGCATCTGTTAAGTTAAACTCTTTCATGGCTGGAATAAAGTTGGCGTTTTCATGGTTAGAACGACTGAGTTTAATCAATGCAAAACGCTGGATAGGTGTGAGTTTTTCCCACTGTTCTACAGAAATTTGTAAATGGGTTTCGGCGGCTTTATTTTGGACGGCTTCAGGAACTTGACTAGCATCTAACCAAGCTGGCTGTGAATCAACTGGCAAATCTTTTAGGGGTATATCTGTATATTTACTCGCGAAATCTTGCAGTAAATTACGATAGGTATTAATATCGTCTTGGGTTTCGGTTGGCTGTTGTACTAATTGTTGACGCACCGACAGGGGAAATTGATTCCAGTGGGCTAGTTTTAATTTAACCCCACAGGTATCGAGTTTGTAGCGAACCGCCATAGGAATACAGCGTAGAGAAGAGACAAAATCATCCTCAAATTTAAACAAGTGACTCATTATTTACCTATTAGAAGTTGACCTACAAAAAATTGACTTCTGCGCCAACAGATTGACTTTGGATAAAATCAGCTAACCACCGTCTAACGTGATAGGTAGCGCGACAATCATCTTCATTATAACGAACGATCGCATCTAATAAAGTGCGATCGCCTGTTTTTAACCATTCCTCATACCAACAAACACATTGCGCGCCATTAGCCTTAGCATCTCGCCACTCAAAACCCATCCAGCGTGCGATCGATTTTAAGGCGTAGCTTTCCACAGGTAATGTGACGGTTTCTACAATTTGATAATGAACATCAACTAAGCGTTTAATCAAAGGTCGCCACAAATAAGATGGAGTCTGATACAGTTTAGCCAAACGGCTAATAGTTTTGGCTTCATAGTCGCAAAAGTGGAAAATTGGCGCAATGGGATATCGCCACACGAGGGTTAAAAAATGCTCCCAGGCTATTTGTTCATCGGCGGTAGTTTCGGCTAATAAGGGATAGAATTTTTCCCTTTGCGATCGCCTATCAACTACCAACACACCATGAAGATAATCTAAGTTTAGATCCGGCTGTGCTTCAATATCAAAATATAGTTCTACAGGTGATTGTAACCAAAAGGGATCTGGCAGATATTTATGGCTGGTTTTTGTCGATAGTTTAACATTAATAATATCATCAATATTTTGCTTGAGAATGGCTTGATTTTTCCAAACAGATTCAGCTTGCCTAATTACTTGGACAGCGACACCATTATCAAACTCTGGATAAGTTTGGAGGATTTCGGGTTGAGTTTGTGCGAGAGACTCAACACTGGTCAAATTTAAACTATTAAGGCGAGTTTGACGAATGGGGGTAATTCCTGGTAATAAACAGATATTTTTTTGGGATTTAGCAATATCATGGCAGTTAGTATACCATTGACAGAGACTGCATTTTTGGCGACTGATAAAAATATCCGGTTCCTGAGCGTTTTTGATCAGAGTCAGATAATCCTGGACAATTTCCCGCATTTGAGGAAGTCGCTGTTTGAGGTCTACGGAATAAGCACCGCGATCGCGTAATAGTAGCACCACTTCTTCTGGCATTACCCCTTGAATCGCCGCCAATATTTCCCCATGAAATACGGCTACAATTTGATAATCAAGTTTCGGACGTTTTCCTAGGCGGATATCTTGGGGGATATATAGCCAATCACCAAACTGGGAAGCCCCAGGTTTTTTGACTAACAAATCTGGGCGACTGAGATAACTTACCTGTTCAGGGAGTTGGTCAAAAAAGGAGCGATCGCCATAAGCAGAATCGGAGGAATGGCTATGATATAATAACACCCCACGGTAAATATAATCTACTCCCTGCCGCATCAATTCTAGGGTAGCTTGCATTCCGGCTTCCCAGTCTTGTGGGGGATATTTAGGCTGTGAATAAATGCGATCGGCAATGATAGTTTTTCGATAGGTGACACTATCAGCTATCAATTTCAGGAGAAAATCGCTAGGGGGTTCTTTCAGGGTGCGATCGCCGTAGACATCTAAAAAGGCCCGTCGATCGCAACGTTGGTAAAATAGAAGCTGTTGATCTTCGATCAGCATTAATATTGTTGAGGATGGGCAAGGTAAATTTATGATTATAGGCTATGGTAGCACCAATTCTGATGTAGATGGGTTAGTTGTTGAAAATTCGTGGTAAAAGTGGATCATAAGGCGATATCTGATACCCATGAACAAGTCATTAGAAACCCACCGACAAAATTTTCCAGCTTTGGAGAATAAGGCATATTTTAACTATGGGGGACAGGGACCCTTGCCACAAGTCTCGATGGATAAGATTATCAAATCCTATCAGTTTGTCCAGGAGTGTGGTCCTTTTTCCCAAAAGGTAAATAGCTGGGTTCAGCAGGAGTTAGGCTTAACACGGGAGGCGATCGCCTCTGAGTTAGGGGTACAATCTGCAACTATTACCCTGACGGAAGATGTGACCGTAGGCTGTAATATTGCCCTATGGGGGATTGATTGGCAACGAGGAGATCATCTATTAATCTCGGATTGTGAACACCCAGGGGTAGTGGCCACGGTGGGGGAATTGGTGCGGCGGTTTCAGATAGAGGTATCTGTCTGTCCCCTGTTAGAGACTTTAAATGAGGGTGATCCGGTAGAGGCGATCGCATCTCGAATCAAATCCAACACTCGCCTGGTAGTAATTAGTCATATCTTATGGAATACAGGACAGGTTTTGCCTCTCACCGCGATTATGCAAGCCTGTAAAGCCGCTTCAGGAGGGGTTAGGGTATTGGTGGATGCGGCGCAGTCTGTAGGGGTTCTGCCGTTAAATTTAGCGGAATCTGGAGTAGATTTTTATGGTTTTACGGGTCATAAATGGTTATGTGGTCCAGAGGGTTTAGGGGGTTTATATGTCAGTCCTGATGCTGTATCAGATCTGAGTCCTACTTTTATCGGGTGGCGGGGTATTGAAGTTGACGAAAGGGGAACACCGACTAATTGGAAATCTGACGGAAGACGCTATGAAATAGCCACCTCAGCTTATCCTTTGATGGTGGGTTTACGAGAGGCGATCGCTATTCATAACCAATGGGGAACTGCCACCGAACGTTATCAACAAATTTGTAATCTTAGTCAATACCTATGGGAACGTTTATCAGAACTTCCCCAAATTGATTGTTTACGCACTTCTCCACCAGAATCGGGTTTAGTATCATTTAAAGTTACCCAAAGTCTCCCCCACCCACAGATAGTCAGAGCCTTAGAATCGGAAAATATTTTAGTGCGAACTATCCTCGACCCCGACTGTATTCGCGCCTGCGTTCATTATTTCACTCAGCCATCAGAAATTGATGAACTGATTACTTGTCTGGCTAAAATATCGGGTGGCGGCTAATTTTAAAGGCGATATATCCTTATGTTTCAACGGTATCAAGATGATAGAAATACTATATTTCATGGAGATGCAATTCAGATTTTATCTAGTCAAATTGCAGCTAATTCTGTGAATCTGATTTTTGCAGATCCTCCCTACAATATAGGGAAGAAATTTTCCAAGTTTCATGACCAATGGAATTCCGAAGAAGATTATATCAATTGGTCATATCAATGGCTTGATGAATGTGTCAGGGTATTGAAACCTAACGGAACATTATATGTAATGACCAGCACTCAATCTATGCCATACTTTGATATTTACTTGCGGCAAAAAATGTCAATTCTTAGTCGTATTGTCTGGCATTATGATAGTTCTGGAGTGCAAGCAAAGAAATATTTTGGGTCTATGTATGAACCCATACTTCATTGCGTGAAAGACCAGAAAAATTATATTTTCAATTCAGCCGATATTAAAGTGGAAGCCAAGACTGGCGCACAACGTAAATTAATTGATTATAGAAAACCAGTACCTACTCAATACAACAGTGAAAAAGTGCCTGGTAATGTCTGGTATTTTCCCCGTGTAAGGTATCGCATGGCAGAATATGAAAATCATCCAGCACAGAAACCAGAATCATTGTTAGAAAGAATTATTCTAGCAAGTACCAACACACATGATTTGGTACTTGATCCCTTTGCTGGAACTTTTACCACTGCAGCCGTAGCTAAACGCTTAGGACGAATTTCTATGAGTATAGAATCTCAAGAAGAATATCTTAAAATTGGTCTAAGGCGGGTTTTAGGATGGCAAGAATACCAAGGAGAAAAGCTACTACCACCCGCGAAAAATCAGACTAAACAAAATACCAATTTTCCTACAAATCAATTCATTCAACCCAGTATTTTTGATGCCGATACTACAGCATGAATTCACTCTAAAGATTATCGAAATTCTCAATTCTCATTTTCCCAATCAGGGAGAGCAAGTTTTGATAAATAGTGAGTTATTGCAATATCTCAATATTAAAACCAAAGCTGCTAATCGAGGTTCTAAATCACGGGCTGGATTTGCTAACCACTATGCTATCTATGTATTAGTTGAAGACTATCTCAATAATAAATTTCACATTAGAGGTGGCTATGATGATTATGAAGGGGCTCAGTTTATTAATCTTTTACAGAGACAAAGACAACTTCCCTTTGGGAATAAACTGCAAAATCATGCCCTGAATCATCGACTAAATCAGGAGTTTAAAAAATACTTCCCCACTTTATCTTATGTACCGGTAATCAGAGATACAAAAACTAATAGATACTGGATAAATGAAAATCTGCTTCAGGTTTCTATCAATGGTAATCAAATCAACATTGCTGAGGCAATCATAGATATTATAGATGCTTTTGTGATAGCCAGAAGACAGTCTTTTAGTCAGTTTATTATCTATTGTAAACAGATGATTGAGATTCATAACCAAGACCCTTTACAAGCTATTGAGTTTATTCGCAGTTTTTTAAACAAGGATGTAGATGCCAGAGTGTTTGAAATTGTGAGTTATGCGATTTTAAAACAGTATTACGGAGAGCAAAAAATCTACTGGGTCTCCTAATAGTCTAAATACTGAATACTTAATTTTGTATAAAACTGGTAGAACTAATGCGAATGATGGTGGTATAGATTTTGTGATGAAACCCCTAGGTAAATTCTTCCAAGTGACAGAAACTATTGATGCTGGTAAATATTTCTTAGATATCGATAAAGTACAGAGATACCCTATTACCTTTGTTGTGAAAACTGAACAGCCACCGGAGGAAGTTTTAGATCAAGTTAAGAAACAAGCTACAGCTAAATATCATATAAAAGCTATTGTTCAAAGATATTTAGAGTCTATAGAAGAAGTCATCAATATCCCCGAACTGATGCACCGTTTTGATGCAGTTTTAACACAAGGAAAAGCACCAGATGTAATTGAGGAAATAGTTATACAAAGTCGTATTGAGTTTCACCTGGAAACTGAGGAAAATGATCTGATTAATTATCAAGATGAGGGTAGACTAATTTAATCAAGTATCTGGGTAAAAACTGTGAGATGATGATAATTATTGCCTCCCATATCAAAATCTAAGATAACCATTCTGTTTGCTGCTGAAGACAGGCGATCGCTATAGTAGTTTCCACCTGGTCAAATTCCTGATAAAAACGGCTAACACTCAGGAAAACTTCTGGTGTGGCTAGGATAATTAGTCGATCGCATAACTGTTGTAAAGAATTGACTAACTCGATAGGTGCGAGGGGAACACAAATCCAAATAGCGCCGGGTTTTTGCGATCGCAAAGCCTTAATCGCCGCTACCATAGTCATACCCGTAGCAATACCATCATCAACTACTATAATTAAATTATCCTTAACCGAATTAGAAGGACAATAGGTGGCGAATTCCTGCCATTGACTATAGGCTTTTTCTTGTGCGTCACGCAGAATAGAATGGCTTTCCCAAAACTGGCTAGGACGACGGTTAGACCAAATCACATAACCATCAGCAGTAACAGCCCCTAATGCTAACTCGGGATTATCTGGCTGGGTGATTTTTTTAGCCACAATTACACTGAGGGGACAAGCCAAACGGCGGGCTATCGGTTCAGCCACGGGTAAACCCCCCCTCGGTAAAGCATACACCAACGGACTCATAGCCCCAGGGGAGTCGGTGGTAATCTTATCAATAACTACCTGAGCTAGTTCCTCCCCGGCATGGGTGCGATCGCGAAATAGTGGGTTAGGGAACATAATCGGTTCATCCTTAGCAGTCCCGTTAGATATATAATGACTGGTGTGGCTCATAGTTGCAACTATCCCAGTTCAGCATATACCAGGATTTGAACTTTTACTTAGAAATTCATGTCTAACCAAGACCAACAACTCAGCCTTTTCGATATTCCTAGTCTTAATCAAGACCCTGAGTCCGTAGATTTTGACCTAGAAGAAATTCCCAAAAATGCTCATACTCCCATACCGCCGGGAACCTATCAAACTCTTGCACAAATTGCTGATCATTGTAATAGGTGCTCGCGCTGTCAACTGGGAAAAAACCGCACTCATGCTGTGATTGGTCGTGGGAACCCCACCGCCCCCATTATGATTATCGGAGAAGCACCAGGACAACATGAAGATGAACAAGGTCTTCCTTTTGTGGGTAGATCTGGACAGCTTCTTGATAAGATTTTAGACTCCGTAGGACTTAGTACAGATACCGAAGTTTATATTTCTAATGCTATCCGCTGTCGTCCCCCGGAAAATCGCACCCCAACTGCTTCAGAACTCCAAGCCTGTAAGCCTTATCTATTAGAACAAATCCGCCTCATTAATCCTCAAATTATCCTCCTCACGGGGGCGACTGCAGTTAAGTCTCTTCTAGGAGATAAACGCCCGATTACTAAAATTCGCGGTCAGTGGTTTCAGTGGGAAGGTCGTCAATGTATGCCGATTTTTCACCCCGCATACCTACTCAGAAATTCCTCCCGAGATGTTGGTAAACCTAAATGGTTAATGTGGCAGGATATGCAAGCAGTACGTCAGAGGTTAAATGAGATCCAATCACATTAATTTGAATATAAACCTCCCCACACCTACACCCTCTATTAATTGTTCTCAAATCTGAAAATTACATAAATTTTGCTAATTTATACGGCTAGATAAATTTGATTTTTAAAATATTGTTAAGAATTGATACAATTTTAGGGCAAATACCTCGCCAAAAGTTGACGAGATTATGGGGGTTATGCTATTCTCTAGGAAATCGCACCCAAGGGGTTCCTCTGTCTATTTCCCAAAATCAAGGCTACAACCCTGATTATGTGGCGGTTATAATTATTATCTGACCACAAAATAAAACTGGCGATGCACGAGTTTTGGGGTTGAAAGCGGGGTCGATTTTTAGACCTATTGACAAAAACGCCATTTTGTGCATAGACCGATCCAGAGACAGATCCCCCACCCTAGAGGAGAGGGGGGGGAATAGAATCTAATCCTGTTCTAGCCACATTTGCAGCATAGCGGTAGGGATGTAGATAGTAGGGTGATTAAACATATTTCGGATCGCCTGAGTTCCCTGAGACTTGAAAACCATCTGTAAACGACGCTTGAGGTTAGGATACTGTCGCAAAGCCTGAGCGATCGCCTCTTCAGCCTCAGCATTATTCTTAGTATTTTGTGCGACATGATCAAGTAGTTGTTTAACCTCGGTCTGTAGGCTTTGTGTAGTATCTTCTGGCTTAGGTGCAGCGCCATTAGTGCGGCGTACAGCTTGACCATTAGTGCGGGCAGATTTGAGATTTTTAGCTGTTGAAGCAGGTTGAGGTTGAGAAGAACCGCCGCCCCAATTTTGGACAGCCGTCGCCACATCAATACCGGTAGTTTGGCGCAACTCTTCCAAAAACGCCGCCATTTTAGAAGCTGTATTCCCCTTATTAGCATCAACAATAGTAGCACTATCAACAGTAATTTCAGGAACAGTAGAAGCCATAGTTTTTAGTAAGACTTCCAACTTCTGATAAAGGAAAATTTCCCGAGCATTAGGACCGGCTGCTTTCCAGGACTCAGCCAGCCGTCGTGTACCTTCAGCTTGAGCTTTCCCATCTTCAATAATTTGGGCAGCATCCCCACGCGCCCTAGCGATCGCCTTTTTACATTCCGCTTCTGCTGGTGCGACCACATCAGCTTGTAGTTGCTGTTCTACCTGCTTAATCCTTTCTTTTTGAACAGAGACCTCAGCCTGAGTCCTAGCCACCTCAGCGGCTGTTTCCGACTCCGACTCTGCGACCACCGCCGCCCGTTTAGTCATAGCATCAGCCACCCGGCGTTCAGCTTCCGCCTTAGATACCTCTACCTCAGTTTCCAACTTTTTCAACTGAGTCATTTTATGATTTTCCGCAGTACGGATAGCAGCATCAGCCTTAGCTTGTGCTTCAGCGACACGAGAATCTCTAAACAATTCCGCCCGTTGTTGTCGTCCAATCGAGTCAAGATACCCCACCTCATCGGAAATATTTTGAATTTGGAGAGTATCCAAAATCAACCCCAGTTGTTGTAAATCATCTTCAGCTTCTTCGAGGAGACTTTTAGCAAAAGCCAATTTATCCCCATTGACCTGTTCAGGGGTAAGGCTGGCTAACACCCCGCGCAGGTTTCCTTCCAGAGTATCTTTAGCAATGCGTTCAATTTCCTGGCGAGTTTTCCCCAATAAACGCTCGATCGCATTATGAATTGTGGGTTCTTCCCCAGCAATTTTAATATTCGCCACCCCATCAACCTGTAAAGGAATGCCTCCTTTCGAGTAAGCATTAGCCACCTTTAACTCAATAATCATATTGGTTAAATCCATGTGAAAGGCTTGTTCTAACAGGGGTGTCCGAATGCTGCTACCACCTTTGACCAGGCGATATCCCACAGTGCGATCATTTTCTGTTGAGCGACGACTACCCGCAAAAATCAACACTTCGCTAGGCTGACAAATATAGTAGAGATTGCGGATAATAAATACAGTGGCTCCGCTTCCTAAACCTAGGGCTGCTAATAAGGCGATGATAATTTCCATAATTCCTATACCTGTGTTGGGCTGCCATGAAATTTACTGATTGTTATTTAATTTCTGCTTGTGTTCCCCAAAGTCCTAGATACATTAATTCCCAAAGTGCGATCGACACTTTCGAGGAATTGACGGAAAATTTCCGGATAGGCGCGAACCAAACCAGCGATCGCTTCTCCGTCTCCACTATCAATCACATTGACATATTCCAGACCAACCCGGCGGGGAATTTGGGCAGCTTCCCGCAATACCATCTCGATTTGTTGTAAGTAGAACAGTTCCGAAGCATCCTCGCCCATTTCCTGCCAAACTGCGTTAATCAGGTCGTTTACTTCCGCCGCCGCGCGGGCATTTTCCGCTAAAGCAGCCGCATTACCTCTGGCTTGCAGTTCCCTAGCTTGTCGTTCCGCGTCCGCAGGTAGGACGGTATCAGCTTCGAGTCGTAACCTTTCCAACTCAGCGCGGACAGTTTGCAGGAGTTGTTCAGCCCTAGCGCGGGCTTCTTTACCAGCAGCGATGGTGCGTTCTTCTTCGGACCTAGCTTGCTGTTCAAGTTCGGCGCGAATTTTCCGCAGTTCGTTTTCTTTCTTTTGGACAAAGGTTCTGGCTTGACTTAGGGCGACTTCCGATTGGCGGCGACAGTCGGCTTCTACCTGTTCAGCTTCAGCGACAGCATTAGATTCGGCAATTTCGGCATCTCTGGCAATGAGAGCAATTTGGCGCCGACCGATGGAGTTAAGATAATCGACATCATCAGAGACGCTCTGAATTTTGAGGGTGTCTAATTGTAATCCTAATCTGGCTAAATCCCTGGAAACATCCTCAGCGATATGTTCAGCGAACCGTAGGCGGTCTTCGTTAAGCTGTTCGGGGGTGAGGGTGCTAACAACTCCCCGCAGGTTTCCTTCTAGGGTTTCGCGAGCAACGCGGGAAATTTCGGAGCGATCGCGGTCTAAAAATCTTTCGATCGCATTTCCGACGACTTCAGGATCGTTGGAGATTTTCACATTGGCGATCGCTTGAATATTTAGGGGTGTTCCCCCTTTGGAGTAGGCGTTTTTGACTTCAACGGGAACTGGCATTGTCCGCAAGTCCATGGTTTTGACGGTTTCCAGAATGGGAATACAAATAGCCCGTCCACCAAAAATCACCCGATAACCTACCTCCCGTCCGTCTTTGGTACGGTGTTTGCGACCAGACAAAATCAGGACCTCACTGGGTTTGCAAATCTGCATAAAGACATTGAGAAACCAGATTAAAACCAATACTCCAAAAATTGATAGGGCTATGGGTAGGGCAGTTATAATCTGATCACTTAGCTGATTTGTGTTTCTTCCTTGAGTCGGAATTTGTGCCTGGGCTACCAAGACGACTATTTCTTGGTTCTGTTTGTCTAAAGATGCAACAAATTTCTGATTCATAGTTTTTCCCCCAAAAGGGTTTGAGCAAACATTTAAAAGGTGAAATGTCGGGTCATCCTATCCGCTTACCCTGACGTTGGACTTGTCGATTATGCTTCTGAGACACCGAAGGATGCTTCTGAGACCACCAAAACTTTATTTTTCTCCATTCCTACCACAAAAACGCGATCGCCCTGGGAAAATTCCTGATTTTCTTCAGTAATTGCGCTCAAATACAGCACGGACCCTCCGGCGCTGAGGCGTACTTTTCCACGACTGTCTCTATTAAAGGGAATTTCCACGATGGCGGATAGACCAATGAAATCATGGGATTGAACTAAACTGTTGGCTTGTTGCGATCGCAGAATATCAAAGACCCACACGACAGCAGTTCCGCAGGACACCCCAATAGCGATCGCTGCTGTAGCCACAAAAGCCGGGGTTAAGTCGGGGTTCAAAACTGACATAATTGTTCCGGTCAACCCAAAAAAGCACACCCCAAAAGTCCAGAAGCGCACACTCCCAAAAGGCAGCCTTAACCGGAGAGTTTTTCTTTTGGATCTATGGCTGGGCTGGTTTTCGGTATCATCCCTGCGATGTTCTAATTCTACATCGCTATCAAATTCGCCCTCAAACTCTACACCGTCTAATCCCTCCACAGCGGCTAATATGACACATACTCCACCCACCGTTAGACAGACAATATATAGGGTTATCATAATTTCGTCCCCATGTAAATTGTACCTAAAAATACTTGCTAGGGTCTTAGTCTGTCGGTACTAATGCACCATTCCCCAGGGGCGGGTTCCCAAAAACAGTCCTGGGGAATTGACAATTAACAGCCGACCCGTCCCCTACCATTATAGCTCAATTATCGATGATTAAAGATTGACGCATTACTGAGATCGGGATGGGTTGTTGTAGCCAAATTTCCAGGGCGGCGGCTCCTTGTTGAATCAGCATTTCTAAGCCATCGATCGCCACAGCACCTTGATTTTTAGCCAGTTGTAAAAAGCGGGTAGGGCGGGGAGTGTAAATCAAATCGTAGGCGATCGCCCCAGATTTTAAACCCTCAAAATTTTCGGCATCTACCGGAGAGCGATCGATATGGGGAGACATTCCCACCGGGGTAGTATTTACCAATAAATCTGCTTGTTTAATTAAGGGGTTTAATTCCTGCCAATTGTGAACATTAACCTTAATAGGAAGGGGAGAATGTAGCCAACTTTGCCTAAATTCTTCTAACTTTTGGGGGTTTCTGCCGACGATATGAATTTCTGCCATTCCCAATTCAGCACAACCAGCGACTACGGCCCTAGACGCGCCGCCATTGCCTAAAATTACGGCGATTTTTTCATGCCAATTGGGGAAGTTTAAATCCTTGAGAGGAGCCAAGAAACCCGCTACATCTGTATTAGTACCACTCCAACCTTTATCACTGTACCAAACGGTATTAACTGCCCCTACTGCTGTGGCTAATTTAGACACATTATCTAGTAGGGGAATAATGGCTTGTTTGTGGGGAATGGTGAGATTAAATCCCTGAACACCGATAGCTTGAAAGCCTCGATAAGCTGATGCTAACTGGTCAGGAGTGACTGGAAAGGGTACATAGACATAATCAACGCCGAGATGTGCGATCGCGGCGTTGTGCATAATTGGGGACATAGAATGTTCCACAGGATAGCCAACAATTCCTAATAGTTTGGTTGTCCCTTTAATCATCAAAGTTTACCGGTATTGACATCGGTAACATTTTACGATAAAATTGGTGTACAGCCCTTTCAGTAATCATGTAATACGATTTCAAAGTCCCTCTCCCTGCCTAGGAGAGGGATTTAGGGTGAGGGTAATGTTTTAAGTTACTTGCGAACAAGCTGTATTAATACTAACTAACTATTAAAGGTCAATCAGATTAAATTGATGGGCTTCGGCGATAACTGGATTAATATCAAACCAATATTCATCCTCATGGCGATATTCAAAGACCCATAAACTGCGTAAGAGGGTTTGATATTCCCTGAGACCCATAATTTTTTTAGTTTGGGCGACCTGACGTAAGAGTTGCCATTCTTCTGATGATATAGCCAACAGTAACTGATGAGAACGTTGGCGGATGACATTTTCCAAGATACTCCTGACAATAGGTGGATCTTCTTGTTGTAAACAACTATACAGGAGGGCGAGTAAAGTGCGGACATGACCACCACTCATAATACAGAGGCGATCGAGAGTTTCTGCACTATCAAAAACCTTAGTAATTAAATGAGTATAATTATTGAGGTCAATAGCGGGAAAAGCTCGCACCATGACCATTTTTCGGAGATGTTCAATACCTTCTGGGTATGGTGTACCATCAGGAAATTTAACCGGAACCATGGGTAATGTTTTAGGTTCACTAGCAAATCGGCTGGTTAGTCGTCCCAAGTCGCTGGAGAAAATTAACCCGATGGGAATAGTATAAACGACATGGCACTGAAGTTGATTGAGTTGGTCGCCGCGATCGATAAATAAATATTCTGGTTGTGGTCGTCCGGTGGCGCTTTTGGAATTCATGATCCGGTCGAGGTTATCAATAATGACGACTAACCCGGCTTTTCCCTGTTGTTTGAGTTGTTGAATGGCTGGAAGTAGTAATTCTTGATTGATGGCTTCCAGGATATTATTAGTGCGCGGTTCGAGGTATTGTCGTAATAGCGATCGCAGGTCGCGGGAGTCTTTGGCTTTAGCGGTGAGTTTACCAATTCCGACGGTGAGGGAAAATTCCCCCGGTTCCGAGAGTCCAGGGATGGCCAGTTCTGCTTTGACATTAATTTGGGTGTTAATGACATCAAGTAAACCCTGAATCAGGTTTTTAAAGCCTGTGGGGTTAAGTTTGATGTTCATTGATTCTACACTTTCGCTGACCTGACGGGCGATCGCCAACAGGATATCAGTAATATCTACATCAGCCATATCTAAGTCTTTAGAGGACTCGAAGTAGACTACATGAAATTCCTGCTGTTCTAATTCGGCTTTCAGGCGCAATAATTCTGTCGATTTTCCCGAGCCGATATGTCCGGTAAACAGTTGACAGGTTGGGCTATCGGGGGAGAGACGGGAAATGGTGCGAGCAATTTGTTCGATGAGTGTACCTCCGCGAACTTGGGAAAAATTGATATAATATTTTCGCTCTTCCGGGTTCCCTACGTCTATGGTTTTGGCGGGGTTACACGCCCGAAAAAATTGGCGTAAATCTAGTTTCATTGTTGTCCACTCAATTTAAAGATTTTGACCCTAGTTGAATTTTCGGGTGTTGATTATACTAATCCGTAGGTTATGGAGAAAATTTACGTTAATTTGATAGAAGTTTACCTAATGTCAATCCTAAGCCGGAAATCGAAACTAATATCAAAGCGGTATAAAATTTGTTGAAGGAAACCAATAATTTTTCCCCGGCTACCATTTGCGCGACTACGCCAAAAATAATGGCAATGGCTCCCCAAGCGCCGACGATCGCATCAAGTCCGGTGTTGGCGATCGCCGCTCTGACTGCCCCAGACCCGGCTCCTGACCACGCTCCTAACCACGCTCCTAATTGAAATCCGAACCAACTACCAACGCCGCCGCGTTTTTTGACTTGAAACATAGCATCAGAAATAATGCCAATTATCCACCCAGTCGAAGAACCAATTATTCCCCCAATTAGAGATCCTAAACCATTCCCGGTTTCAGCCCCGGCTACCCAACCAGCGATCGCTAAAATTCCGGTGAAGCTAAACCCCCAAATAATCGTGCGTGAGTTACTATCGGAACCGATAATTGACCCTAAAGCAGTTCCGGCTATAGCCCAGGCGATCGCGGTAATTAGCCCCCCCGCTTGACTTCCGGCGATCGCTCCCGCTATTCCTCCCGCTATCATCAGAGAAATTAACCAAGGATACTGGGTCTGGGAACCATAACTGGCTTCTAGGGATAGTCCTACCCAAACCAATGGGACTAATAACCACGTCCCTGGGTAAATGTCTAAATATCCTAAAATCCAACCTACTAGGGTATAGCTGAAAAATGCCCCGGTTAACCAACCCCAGGGGATGAGTTCGTCACTGGTTTCGGGTTCGCTAGGATTGACTTTCGGGGGTCTTGGTGGGCGCTGAATAGGTGTGGCGGTTACTGGTGGGGTGGGTGGCGGCGGGGAGATGACTGGGTAAGGGGAGAAGTTGGGATCCCTTAATAGGGTCATGAGGCGATCGTAAGCATAGTTGATCTCTTTGAATTTTTCTGTAGCTTGATACTGAATATGGGAGTCGGCCGGATAGCGATCGGGATGCCATAATAATGCTAGAGTCCGATAAGCCTGTTTGATTTCCTCTAGGGAAGCACCAGGTTTGACGTTCAGAAGTTGGTAGTAGCGATCGATATCGTCCACAGTTAGGGATTTTAGGGCTTCGGTAGTGTATGGAATTATGGCAATATATTAGGACATTCCACTAATTTAGCACTCCCCCAGCCAGACACCCCCATAATGTTGGGTTCATCCCTGTAAGTTTGGCATTTCAGGTCAATCAGGGTTACAATTAACTATCAGATTTTTTCCCTTTGATAACTAACTGCTAGAGTTCCCGTTATGGCTTTTTTTCGTCAATATATCGCGCCACTGTTGGTGGTTATGATTTTTCTGTTGGCTTTGGTCGCCGTTAGTGCGCGTATTTTCCTACCGGGTGATATGCAAGCACCAGCACCTATGGGAGTCATTAACTCTTCAGGGAAGATGGCCCCCATTGTTCATAAATTAATGATCCGTGTCTGAAATTTTGGTCACCGGTTATACTATCCGTTCTGGATCTACTCGCGATCGCTCTTTGTTGGTTAAGTTCATGAATCGCACCTATCGGGAATTGTACCCCGATCAGGATTTCTCTCACCTGGCGAACACTGTAGAACAGTATTTCTCACCCCAAACCCCTCTCTGGTGGGTGGAAATGTCCGGCGGTCCAAACATCACCCCGATCGCCTGTTTATGGATGGGAACTGCTATTAATCAGGTGACAGGCGATCGGATTTCTCATATTTTTCTGGTTTATGTTCACCCAGAACATCGACGACGGGGAATTGGGGCGGCTTTGATGAATTATGGGGAACAATGGACTCAAACCAGAGGCGATCGCCAAATCAGTTTACAGGTTTTTACTAACAATAAACCCGCTCTGAGTTTGTATGAAAAATTGGGCTATCAACCTCAATCTTTGGGTTTAGTTAAGCAGCTCTAAATCCGATAAATGATATCCTCTACATTTTGGGAGGGCGCGTCACACCCAATAAATAATATAAATAATCACCCGACAATTGAACACTGAGGCATCTTAGTAAATATCAATTATAACTATCAATTGTAAATTCTCAGTCATGCTCTAGGGCGGGTGAGGATTAAGGCGGCGCTAACCTTGACCCGGAAAGAAGGGGCAAATGTTCACCCCATGGCCCAGCTACTGTATGATAAACCCCCCACCCACCCGATCGCCAAACTAATTATCAATTTAGTATGGGGGTTATAGAAAACCAATTTTTTGGTAGAATCGAAATTATGGAGGATCAAGATCTGAGTGTAGTTAATTTTGAGCAAACCGCTGATAGTCCCCTAGACCATTGGCAAGAGGAAGAAGCCCCTAAGCCAGATCCAGAGGAAATGTTGCCGTTGCTTGAGTCCCCGGAACCGCAACACCGGATGATTGCGGCGCGGGCTTTTTGTGAACTTCAAGACCAACGGGCGATCGCACCTTTGATAAGTTTATTAGATGACTCCTGCCCCCTCGTGCGGGTAAGCGTCGCCTATGCTTTGGGGCGTAATCCTAGCCCGGATGCCGTGGAAGCCCTAATTAAACAATATAATTCCGATTGGAATGGTTATGTCCGCAAGGGGTTGGTTTGGGCTTTGGGAAATTGTCGCGATCCGAGGGCTTTAGATACTCTCCTAGAGGCTATTAAAACTGATATTCCCGCCGTGAGACTCTGGGCGGCTAGTTCTTTGGGTCAAATGGCTAAGGTGGGATATGATGGGGTGGTCAAAGCTATTCCCCCCGTGATTGAGGCTTTGCGTGGGGATGAGGTGGCTGCGGTTCGCAGTAACTGCGCTTGGTCTTTGGGACAGTTAAGCCGGGAATTACCTTCTAATGTCGTCTATGCTGGGGCGATCGATGCCTTAATTGAAGCCCTAGAGGAGGATGAGGATTTGAGTGTCCGCGATGATGCTAAGTCTTCTCTGCTACGGGTTGGTGATCCGCGCGGGTTACAAATTATTGAAGAGTTAAAGATTGATGGCTTAATTTAGGTCTTTGGGAATGGCTGATAATTTCCTGGCGGCTTTAATTCTGGCGGGGGGACGTAGTTCTCGCATGGGTCGGGATAAGGCTTTAATTCCCGTGGCGGGGGTTCCCCTACTGCGCCGGGTGGTTGAGGCGGCGGGGAGTTGTTCTCAGCAGGTCTATGTATTAACACCTTGGCCAGAACGTTACCAGGCTGTGGGGGCTAGTTATAATTTGCTGATGGAAACTAACCCCGGTCAGGGTCCAATGGTGGCTTTGGCTACTGGGTTGAGTCAAATTGACTGTCTTTGGCTATTGTTGCTGGCTTGCGATTTACCTCAACTACAACCCGATATTTTGCGAGGCTGGAAGGAGCAGTTAACTGTGGTCCCACCATCCCATTTGGCTATGATTCCCCGTCATGGGTCGCGGTGGGAACCTCTCTGTGGATTCTACCGCCACCAGGCTTTAGAATCTTTACAGGAATTTATGGCAACTGGAGAGCGATCGCTGCAACGGTGGCTAGATCAGGTTCCCGTAACACCCATATCAGTCGTAACTGTAGAATCCCAGATGCTCCTCAATTGTAACACCCCAGAAGATTTGAGGGCGATCGCATCTGAGGGAACATCTGCAGACCTTTGATAATTTCTGATAAGATGACAGATAATCGCTAATACCACTTAAATTAGGCAAGCAGAGTCATATTATGAATGTCCTAATTCCGATCGCACTATTAATCGTCTATGTTGGTGGAGTCTGGAAGTTTTGGTCTGGGTTTGGGCGCACCAACTTTGAAAAGAGTTTTGGAAATCGTGTCTCATTATCATTATTATGGCCGATTTTGTTGATCGCTAATCGTTCCTATCGCCAAAACTTTTCTAAAGCTCTAAAAGGCTCGAAGCGCTAATTTGTATCAGCTATAATGTCTAAAAAACCAGACTCTAACCCTTCCTTGGGATTTTTCGGATTATCAACTGGCGGGACTGCTGACCAGTGGCAGTCCCAAATTACTTCCGTAGCCCGCCGTTTTAACCAGGAATATCAAGGCGAACCTTTTGAACTCCCCGAAGAAGTCGAAAATATGCCGATTTTTCGCGATCGCATTTCGGGAACTCTCCAACAAAAACTCACTTCCCCATTTTGGGAGTTAGCCAAACCTCAGAAAAATCAATATTGTTTAGATATTGGTTGCGGAGTAAGTTTTTTAATTTATCCCTGGCGAGAATGGAATGCTTTATTTCATGGTCAAGAAATTAGTTCCGTGGCTAGAGATGGTTTGAATTCCCGAAGTCCTCAGTTAAATTCTAAGTTATTTAAGGGGGTTGAACTAGCCCCCGCTCACCAGTTACAGTACGAAACTGGAAAGTTTGATTTAGCTATAGCCACTGGCTTTAGTTGTTACTATCCCCTGGAATATTGGCTAGAAGTTATGGCGGAGGTTAAACGAGTCTTAAAACCACAGGGAATTTTGGTATTTGATATCCTCAATGGGGAACTACCCCTAGCAGAAGATTGGGCGATTTTAGAGACTTATTTGGGAACGGAGGTTTATTTAGAATCTCTGGAAAATTGGGAAAGTTTGATTAAAAAAGCTGGGGCTAAGATTGTTAAAAAACAGTCGGGGGAATTGTGGGAAATGTATAAGGTCAGATTTTAGTTATTCCGTAAGTTAGTGGCTGCTATGCCATCACTAAGTTAACAGATTTGCCCAAATTGGGGGATAAGGGGTTTTGGGGTGATTGACCTCTGCGGCGATCGCTCAGTTTGTAAAGAAATATGACGATTGCGTAAAACCTGCGAAATTTGTCGATAACTCCATAGAACATTCGAGCAAAGGTGAGCAATGGTCTATTCCAGTTGGCGCGCGCGACCACATCTCCCAGGTGACCAGGAGATGAAAACCATCAGCCACAGGACGATTTTGGGTCTGATACTATCGGCGATCGCATTTTCGGCGATCGTCAAAAGTGGCGAATATCTCCTCTGTGAAAATTCCCCCGCTTCTGATGATTCACCTCCCCTCGGTCAGTTGTGTGATCAATTCACCAAACTTGGCGATCTGATCGGGGAGGTTTTTCTATTCAGCCAAACGCCACGACACAACAGCTTTTTAGATTCGCAGGACCAAGGAAACAATTATTTTATTTGAGGGTTTGAATGGTGTTTAAAGAGCAATATGCACTACAACCAGGGGGACCCGAAAGATTGGTTGTTTCCTGGGAGAAGGGATGGCAAAATTTTACCATTTATTTAGATGGACGGGAACTCGGTAAATTTGTCAATCCTCAAGCTATCAAAGACGGACAATGCTTTGATTTGAAAGACGGCACGCAAATTAAAGTTAAGCTGATTCGTGACTTTATTTTTTGGTATTTACAAATTCTGTGGCGCGATCGACCGGTTCCCGGTTCCGAAACCGATCCTGAAACTCAACTCAAAAAGGCTTATAACATCTTTACGAACATCTGGAAAATTGGGGCTGGTATTGTTGGCTTAGTATTCCTTCTGTCTTTATTCGCCATCAATGAGGTAGGTGCTGGGGTAATTCTTCTGCCTTTATTTTTACTATCGAATATATCACCATATTTTCTAACTGCTTATTTTCTGAAACGGAAAGCAAAACTAGCAGCTTATTTCGCCATCTGGTTTGTGTTTGTCTTATATATTTATGCTTGGCTCGCATTTTGGATGTCAGTATTGATGAGCATTTTCTGGGTATTAGCGAGTTTAATGAATGGATTCGGGACTTTTATAGCTGTAATCATATCAGTTTCACTATTAAATATATTTTTACGTTGGGTATTGCATTTATTTTATACTGCCTTCAAAAGGGTATGGGCTGCGCCGTTCGCCATTTATCAACTCGATGAAAAATGGGGATTAAATTCTGGGGTTCATCCTAATTACCAATATCAAGATAATGTCAATAATCCCATTCCCATTCAATCAAATTCGGCTATTTTGACCAATCTTTCCAATCTTACAAATAGACCACCTGCACCACCACCTGCACCACCTGCACCTGCACCACCACCTGCACCACCACCACCGAAACCACCAAAACCACCAAAACCGATGACTCCCCCTATACCGAGGAGGGTAAATAATGCAGCGATCGCCAAAATGCAAACCTTGAATCCAGAGGGTTATAAACTTTATCAAAAAGCCGAACAATCCCAAGATCCTCACATCTTTTTTCAAGCCGGAGAAATGTACGATCGCAGCTATAGTTCATTCTGGGGAGATGGCATTTTTTCTGGCAACTATGATCGCCATTTTATCAAAATGTTGGGGATATCAATTGATGTGGTGGGAATGGAAACCGCCAAACAGGAAGCCACAACGATTATCAAAAATTCCCGCGATTCTTTAGTGATTAGTTGCTTGTGTTATCTGAAAGCCATAAAACTCGATTCTAATCACTACTGGTCAACCTTAAAATTAGCAACAGCCCTGACAGCAGCATTACAAATTGAGGCATCGCTAACCTATTGGCGACAAGCCTTAAATCTTGAAAAACAGGACACTTTATCAGCCCTAACTGCGGACTCGATGGGATTTGATAATCGTTCGACTGCCGCCAAAGAAGTCATGTATAAGTTAGGACTAGGCAGCAACCCGCAAGACTTCGACTCCCATTTTCTCAAACAGCAGGCGATCGCCAAAAAACTGCTCTGTGATCACCCTTACTTGAGCGACAATATTCCTAAATTAAGAACTGGATAAATCATGATAGTTAAGATTTGTTAAAATTTTCGGATAAAACTTGCCAAAATAGCGGAAGACAATTAAAGTATAAATAATCAAGGTTAAATTAATCATGGGAAATATAGTTGGGATAGATTTGGGGACTACCAATTCAGTAGCAGCTTTTAAGTGGGCTGAGGTCAATGTAGTGACTGCTGCTGAGAACTCACCGCCCGATCGCAAATTAACCCGGTCAGTGGTGGCGGCGGATCGCAATGGGTTAATCGTGGGTGAACAAGCCTATCGCCAACTGGGCGATGGAGATACCGAAAATGTGATAATTTCCATCAAGCGACTAATCGGAAGAGGCTTTAATGATCCGGTTGTGCAACAACAATTATCTCGCTTCAATTATAAGATTGATAAATCCAGCCAAGGGACGGAAAATAGCCTATCGGTTTGGTTGGGGGGACGGGAATATCTACCGGAAGATATATCGGCGGAAATTCTTAAAAAAGTTGTCAGTAATGCCCAAACTTATCAGGAGCGATCGGGGCAAACTAGCCGCATTACAGAAGCTGTAATTACCGTTCCCGCTTATTTCAATGATAAGCAGCGATACGCCACGGAAATCGCCACGCAAAAAGCCGGATTAAAACTCCGGGAACTTCTCCCAGAACCGACAGCAGCAGCTATTTCCTATGGTTATCGTCCGGACTCAGATGAGGTGAGTACCATCTTAGTTTATGACTTTGGTGGGGGTACTTTGGACTGTTCGATTATTACTTCGGTTGGTAATCAATTTATTGAGTCAGCCAAATCGGGGGATTTGTGGTTAGGTGGGGACGATTTTGATAACTGTATTGTGGAATTTGCCAAACAGGAAATCGCCCGGATTGAAAACCTCGATAATGTCGATCGCTTAATTAAAAAAATGCCGCATTATCAACGAGTGCGGCTGCTGGCGGAATTGAAAATTCAGGCGGAACAGGCGAAAATTAGACTGAGTACCCAAGGTGCAGCGGAAATTATTACCTCGGCACATTTAATTGATGAAATGGGAATGGCAATTCCGATTCAAGTTACCATCAGTCGCCAAGAGTTTGAAAAACGCATCGAACCGTTAATCGATCGCTCAGTAAAAATTGCTCAGGACGCGATTAAATATTCAGATTATCCCCTCGATCAAATTGATGCAATTCTGTTAGTTGGCGGTTCCGCGCAGGTGCCGATCGTGCAACAAAAAATCCGCCAAGCCTTCCCCCAACATCAAGTTGTGGTTCACGATCGCCCCATGTATGCGGTGGCGGAAGGGGCGGCGATCGTGGCGGCGGGACTTACGGAAAAAGTCACGACTGTTTCCCGTGATTATTGCATTGAATTGGTGGATGAGCCGCGATTTGTAATCATTAGTCAGGGCGATATTCTTCCGGTGCAAAAGTTCCATACTTTTAAAACTGAAGCGGACGGACAATCGCTAATTCACTTTAAATTTTTTAGCCCAGATCGCGTCCGCCAGGAACTCGATCGCCGATTTCAAGACGAGCGGATCGGGGATATGTGGTTAGCGCTCGATCGCCCCTATCCAAAAGGTACGGAAATTTTAGTGACGGTGGAACTTGACGAGGAAAATAACTCGCTGCAAATGACGGCGGCTCTCAAAAACAATCCCCAGGTTAAAGTTAGTTGTTCATTCTCGCGGGGGGGAGTTAATGAGGAGATTTCTCGCCAGGTTGAGGAACGAATTAAACAACTGAATGCGGCGGGTAACTTAACGGAAATCGGTGTGAAACGTGCTAATGAAATCGCCGGGGAAGTGGTGCGATCGGCTAACCAAATTTATTATAATGGTCAAGTGCAGCGCGATCGCCTTAACCAAGCTGAAAGCAAACTCAAGGAATTAGAAGAATTTGCTAATGATGAGTTAGATATTGCCAAGATTTTCATAATGCGATTTGAATTAGCGCTGGAAGTGTGCGATCAGCTAATCCATGAAGATCAAAAATATCGGTTGCGGAATTTAGTAGATCAACTGCAACAAGCCTTGAATAGCAAGAATATTGCCAGCTTGCAAAAATTAATAGAAGATAGCAAACGAGAGTTTGATAACCTTCCCGATAGCGTCAAACTGATTGTGGTAATTCGGGAGGAGATCGGCCGCATTCACCATCTTAACCCCAGTCAAGCGGGAGGTATGGAGGTCAAATTTAATCAATTGTTGAACGCATTACAGCAAGGAAATGGCAGCCAAGCTAATAGCCTGCTGCAAGAACTCCAGGCTGAGATTATTCCCTATTTAGATCGGGAATTACCCACAGGAACTATTGCTACAGGATTGACACGATGACGATTAAACTCACCTGTCCGGTGTGCGGTCGCGCCGAAATTGAGGGCAATATTTGCCCCAACTGCGAAACTGATCTCACCCTCATTCGGCAACTGCAAGAACTCCCCCAATTGGCGGTTGAACCTGCGGTTATTGCCGCCCCTAAATCCTCTCAAAATATCCAACAGTTGTTGTTGGTAATGGGCATCATAATTTTACTTTTGGGAATTGCCTTGGGAAGATTTATCAGGGGTGAATCTGATGTGCAAACTGCCTCGGTTTATCCTACAGAAGTTATAGAAACTGCTCGATTTCTTCCCTCCCTGAATAAACCGAAAATCGATAAAAATAGCCCGGCATCCTGTGGGGGATTTTACTACTCGGTTCAACGGGGAGATTCCCTGTCGAGAATTGCGCGCAAGTTTTATGGGGAGGGGTCGCGCTGGCCACAATTAATCGAAACGAACCCGAATTTAAAAGGTAGAGAAAATCAGATCGAAGTTGGGGAAGTGATTTTGATCCAAAACTTACCAGAATACTGCCTATGAATGCAATTATTAATTGGGTTGATGCTCTGACATACGCACTGTTTAAGGTAGAAATTGTTGATTTCTTTAAGAAAGTTTCTGTTACTAAGCAGGACATCAAAACCGCCCACAAACTTGCTGCCAAAAAAAAGCTAATTGAGGCTACTAAAAAGGGGCAATCTACTCTTAGCAAATGGTCAAATTCCCCGGCTTTGGTTGAGCAAAAACTGCGACAGCTATTGATGGGAAATTTGTTAACTGATTTTAAGTCAGAGATTAATTCGTGGAAACAGAAAATCAAATTTGCTAAAAGCATGATCGCTTCGGCTCAGGCTTTAGAAAAATCTGATGCTGGCGATCCGCTGGATACGACAAATTTATCAAAGGCTTTGTCAACATATAAAAAATGTCGAACAATTATTGATATAAGTCTTGTCAATCAGGCGATCGCTCGCTGTGAACACAAAATGATGAAATATAATCAATTTAGGACATTATTTACAGAAGGTCAAAAATATTGCCAAGAAAAAGATTATAAAAAAGGGAAACTGAGTTTTGAGCGAGCGAAAACATTATTTCCCATTCCACTGCTAGAAGAAGCGATCGCCGATTGTTCAGGATATATTCAGGGACAAAATCAGTATGAATTAGCATTAGAAAAAGCGGTAAATTTAGCGAAAAATGGTGAATTTAAGGCCGCCCTAAATGTGATTAATTTAGCCTTAGATAAGTTCGAGCGCGAAGATGGTCAAACATTGCGGGGGACACTAAACCGGGTGATGCAAGGAAAAGACTATTATAGTCAAGGACTTGGGGCGGAAAAGTCGGGAAATTTAGGACAGGCTATATCATTTTACCAAAAATCATATCAGTTACTCCCGGAATTAACAGAAACCCAAATTCGCTTGGCAATTGTTTCCCTAAAAACAGCAAATTGGCAACAGGCGATCGCACATTTGCAGGGACATTCAGGAGAAAAAATTAAATATCTGCGTGGTTTTGCTTACCTCCAACAGGGTGATTTTCAACAGGCTGAAGTGGAATGGCGATCGCTATCCCATCCCCAAGTTAAAAGTCAATTGGAAATTGTCCGCACATTAAGGGGGCGCGATCGCTTAAAATTGATGTTGTCTATTCAACAGTTGGTTGATGATAATAACCTGGACAATGCTGGTGCTATGAGCCGTCAATTTTTACATAGTTACGGCTCAGATACGGTGGTTGAAGCTAATCTCAATAACCATATTTTGCCGCGCCTAGAAGCTAAAATTTGGGAGGGTCAAGATTGGCCAAAAATTGCCCAAATCACGGAACAAGTTTGGCTAAAAAACGGAGATTGTAAATCTCTGCATAATTGGGCGATCGCTACCTATTATAATGCTCAAATTAACAGCCACACCCGCCGGGATTGGGTGGTGGCTGCTACCACGGCTTTAGCGAATTTAGAGCGCGATCCGGCTTGGCAAAATATTCCTTGGCTGCCGAAAATTTCCATTGATATTGAGGAAATTTTTAGTCATTTTCTGGCTACCCTAGAAACGGCGATCGATAGCTTAAAAGACGATAACTTAGCCGAGTATCTGAAACTGCGAGATCAATTTCGTCTGGATGCGATCGCCCTGAAATTAGTTAAAAAGTTCCCCCATCAAGCCGCCCAAATTAATCACCTAATTTTATTGCCGGGATGTTACCATCGCTATCGCCATCAATTTAGCAATATTAAGATTCCTCAAACTGCCAATTCTGCATCAACAGAAACCAATATTTTGCCCGCGCTTTATACCTCCTGGGGTTTGGCTGTGGCGGCGGCATTTGACGGAGATGGAGAACGCGCTATTAAACTTAAACCTTCTCAGAGTTATCAATTTAACTCTTCTCAAAAAAACGAATATTTTGCCCAAAAATTTGTAGCTTACTCCGAGGGAATTCACTATCTGCAAAAACAACGCTGGCGAGAGTCAATCGCGGCTTTAAATGCTCTCAAAAATGAATGGCGATCGCACCCAGAATGGCATCGAGAACTTGAGCGCTTATGTGAGTCTCAGCGTCAGGCGTTAAACAGTTTATCAGACCATCTGGCTTTTAGCGATTTTTGGTATCAACTATTGGGAACTGAAGCCTCCTGTAGCTATTGGGTTGAATCTCGTATTCAAGAAATTTGCGAAAATTTACAGCATCATAAAATTGATAAAAATCGAGCTTTATCTCAGCTTCGAGAACTGCAAAAAACCGATAGTAAAAACCCCCGTTTAATTTATGTCATTGAAACCTTAGAATTTGAGATTGAGGTTAATGAAATTATTGGTTTGATGCCATCTAATTTAAATGATGCGGTACGTCGCGCCAAAAACTGCCATAATCAGAAAGTGAAGCGACATATTGCTGCTATGTTAATAGAAATTTTAATTGCGGGAGTTAATGAAGGTAAAATGAACGGGGAAACTGCCGTACAATTTGCCCGTTGGGCGCATCAAATTTGCCCCAATGACCCCGAATTTGTGGATATTTATCGTCAATGTGGAATTTATTAAATTATGTCAAATCAACTACCCAATCCTAACCCTTATCAGGTTTTAGAGGTTTCTCCTTCGGCATCTAAGGCTGAAATTACCAAGGCTTTTGCGATGGCAATGAAGCGGAAAAAATACTCCCCCGATTTAATTGCTAGGGCGAGAAAAGCCTTGATGGATGACAAAGAACGTTTAATTGCTGATTATTTGCATCCGGTTTTACCACCCATTCAGCGGTTTAAGCGACAGGATTTCTCGGAACTTGAAAAACCGATTCCAGTTTTCGAGATGATTTCCGAATTTGATGATCTATCGTCAGCCATTGGCGCGGAAAAATCCGGCGAGGTGGCTCAACAATTAGGACAAAAAATCTTTATTCAATTTTTGAGTATTTAAGATTATGAATCATGCAAGCAAACTCGAAATTCCTGCCGAACTTCGTGACGAGATTCAACAAAAAATAGGGCAGCTTCTCCAAGAAAAAACTTTAATGCAACAAGCATTAATGGGTAAAGAACAGGAAGAATTTGCCCGGCTAGAAATGCTTTTTTTAGAACTACTAGAGGTTGTGGATTCTCTCGATTTTTTGATGGAATATTTGCACAATAACCCCCAACCCGATCCCAAAGCGATCGCCCGTTTTCCCCAATTAATCGGCAGCATTCATAAAAAATTACTCAATACCCTGGAAAAACGAGAGGTGCTCACTATTGATTTTCAGGGCGAAAAACCGGATTTTGATGTGTGTAAAATTATCGATCGCGAAGTTAATCCCGACCTCGAAAATGAAACGATCACCAAAATTGTCCGGCGAGGATTTCAATATGGCGATCGCCTTTTGCGTCCGGTGGAAGTGATTGTTTCCAAGTCCGAATAATACTGGCTGGTTGAGTGGGAATTTTAATTAATGTCTAAAACTCGCACTAAAAAAGCAAACTGATCAGCAATTTCTTCGATGATTTTAGCCATCGGTTTTCCCGCCCCATGTCCGGCTTTAGTTTCAATCCGAATTAACACAGGGTTGTCGCCACTGTGGGCGGCTTGTAAGGCTGAGATAAACTTAAAACTGTGGGCGGGAACTACGCGATCGTCATGGTCTCCCGTGGTGATTAAAGTAGCAGGATAGGCTGTTCCTGGCTGTAAATTATGCAGGGGAGAATAACGATAAAGAACTTGGAATTCTTCCTCATTTTCAGGGGAACCATATTCAGAAGTCCAAGCCCAGCCAATGGTAAACTTATGGAAGCGTAACATATCCATTACCGCCACTGCTGGTAGTGCCGCCCCAAACAATTCTGGGCGTTGGGTCATACAAGCACCCACTAATAAACCGCCATTACTACCACCAGATATAGCTAGTTTATTTACCTGGGTATAATTGTGGTGAATTAACCATTCAGCCGCTGCTATAAAGTCATCAAAAACATTTTGTTTTTTCAGTTTCATTCCGGCTTGATGCCATTGTTGACCATACTCGCCACCCCCCCGCAGGTTAGCCACAGCATACAGGCCTCCCATTTCCATCCATACTAAACGACTTACCGAAAAATTGGGGGTTAAGGAGATAGAAAAACCACCATATCCATAAAGAATTGTCGGGTTATTGCCGTCCAATTTTAAGCCCTTTTTATGGGTGATAAACATGGGAACCATTGCGCCATCAGGACTGCTATAAAAAACCTGATTGGTCTGGTAATCTTCCGGGTTAAAATCGACAGTTGGCTGTCGATAAAGTTGACTTTCTCCTGTGACTATATTATACTTATAAATGGTGGGAGGAGTCGTGAAACTGGTAAAAGAATAAAAGGTTTCTGTGTCCTCTCGTTTACCATCAAATCCCCCCACTGAACCAATACCCGGCAACTCTACTTCCCGGACTAAGGTTCCATCTAGGTGAAAAATATTCACCTGGGAACGGGCATCTTTGAGGTACAGGGCAACAAACTGATTATTTAGGGTGCTGACTCCTTCCAGGGTTTCTATGGCTTCTGGGATGATTTGATAGCGATTTCCGGTGTTAATATTAATGGCGATAACTCGACCCATTGGGGCATCTAAATCCGTCTTAAACCAAAAGGTTTCTCCTTGGTTATCAATGAAGCTATATTCTGCTTCAAATTCGGATATTAATTCGACTACGGGGCTATCAGGTTTAGTTAAATCGCGATAAAAGACTAGGTTTTTGGGGTCGGTTCCTCGCCATACAGAAATAATCAGATATTGACCATCTTCGGTGACAAATCCATTGAAACCCCATTCTTTTTGGTCAGGACGTTGGTAAATTAAAACATCTTCTGATTGAGGGGTTCCTAGGCGATGGTAAAACAGTTTTTGGTAATAGTTAATATCCTCAAATTGAGTTTCTTCGTTGGGTTCATCATAGCGACTATAAAAGAATCCTTGATGGTCATGAGTCCAAGATGCACCGGAAAATTTAATCCACTTGAGATGATCTTCGAGTGGTTTGACGGTGTTAATATCCATAACTTTCCATTCTTGCCAGTCGGAACCTGATGCGGAAAGACCATAGGCGATTAAATTCCCATCTTCACTAATGGCAATTCCTGATAAGGCAACGGTTCCATCTTCTGACAGTTGGTTTGGGTCTAATAAAACTCTGGGTTCGCCTTCCCATGAGTCCATTACATAGAGAACACTTTGGTTTTGTAAGCCATCATTTTTAAAGTAAAAATAGCGTTGACCTTCTCGAAAAGGGATGCTATATCTTTCATAATTCCATAATTGGGTCAAGCGATCGCTTAATTTTTGGCGGCTGGGAATGGTGGAGAGGTAATCAAATGTTACCTGATTTTGGGCTGTTACCCAAGCCTTGGTTTCGTCAGAGTCCAGATCTTCTAACCACCGATAGGGGTCAGTTACTTGGATGCCATGATATTCGTCTACTTGATCACTTTGGCGGGTATGAGGATAAATCAGGGGTTGATTGAGATCAGACATAACTAATGAATTTTACAACAATATTCTAGTTTAACCTATGATTTCTCTTTTCGGTATAGGTAACTTTTGGACATAACAATATGAGAGATGCTGGGGTAATCATCTACTGTATAATATACTGAGTTGATGGGCTATTGACTAACGGGAATCACCCAAGATTTTTTGAGAGAAGAACCCGCCGGACATTTAATTCTGTTTTCGCCGGTTTCGGGAGGGGCGATCGCATCTGCTCTGGGCGGTTTACGCAACTGATTAGATGAATGATCTACTAGACAAACTCCTCCGAAATTTTGAGTAACATTTTCATCAGTAACTGCCAATAAAGCACTAGCCAAAGAAATGATTAACTCGGAATCATCAGGACATTCAACCACGGGAGAGTTACCCCGTGATAATTGAATCGGCGCTGATAATTTATCCTGACTTTTACACATTCCCGCCACTGTTTGTATGAGGTTATCTCCAGGAATAATAAATACAGCACCAGCAAAATTAGGCAGACGTGAATTGGTAGGTATAGCATCAATTAAAACCAGGTTTTCATTAACATTCATCGCAAAGTTATACCCAGGTCTACCCTCAGATGTTGTGCGATATAAAGCATCTAAATTGTCGGTGAATCGATTGTAATGAAAAAGCTGTTGGCTTTGGTTTTGCAGTAAGTCGGTTAAGACTTCTCTGGCGACTTTTTCATTTTTTCTATCTCGTCTCTCGAGCAATGAGGACCATATCGCAGCTATTATTCCCAAACAACTAATTAGGAAGACCAAGGCAAAAAATGAAAAATAGATGCGCTTAGGATGCCGTTTAATCCAACTTTTAATCATGGCATAAAATTGGGGTAACACTGTCAACTTCAATTATAGCATTAATAGATTGACGATCGCCACTAATTTAAGACCCATGGCGATCGCAGTTGTCACAATGACCACAGCGAAATGATTGTGCTTCTGTCCCCAAGCCAAACGCCTCTAGTATAAATTTCCAGCGACAGTCACGGGTAGCAAAATAGCGAGTCATTTGGCGAATCGCAACTGTGTTAGAATTTTCAGTTAAAGATAGTGATGTATCTTTAATTTGATAATTAAACAAATCAACCCACTCTAATTTTCCCTGAGAATGCAAAAGAGACAAGGCGATCGCACTGTCGGGAAAACGACTGATCACTGTTTCTAAATGGCCTTTTTGGGGAAGTTTTTTAATCAAGGGTTTAGCGGTCATCATTTGTTGGCGAAAATTATCTTGTAAAAACGACAGCCTTTGTCTATCTTCAGGGTACAGCAAGCCCGTCGGTTCACAGAGAATAGTCAAGGCTTCTGCTGGTTTTCCGTCTCGTCCAGCCCTTCCTACTTCTTGGATATATTCTGATAGTAATAGGGGCGGTTGAAACTGAACCACCCACCGGACATTGGGCTTGTTAATTCCCATCCCAAAAGCAGAAGTACACACCACAAATTGCAGCTTGCCTTCTAACCATTGAGATTCAATTTTTCGCCTTTTTTCCGCCGATAGTCCAGCATGATAAGGGGCAGTTTTATAGCCAAATGTCTCCAGCCAGGCTGTCAATTCTTGACTATCTCGACGGGTGCGAACATAAATTAAACCGGTTTGCTTTTGATGTTGTTTCATCAAACTTAGCAAGCATTTTCGCCGTCCCATGGGAGTAAAAACTCGGCGAATTTTAAGGTGTAAATTATCTCGATATGGACTCAGTATAAATTCTTGAGGATCTTGTAACTGTAACACCGTTTTAATAGTGTTTTGGGCAGTGGGGTCAGCGGTAGCGGTAAAGGCAGCGATCGCTATTTTGCTACCTGGTGGTTTATGTTTTAATAAAGTGGGACGCACCGCCCCCAAACGGCGATAATCAGGTCTAAATGTATCCCCCCATTGAACTAAACAGTGAGATTCATCTAAAATCAAACCATTAATAGAAACCTGGGGTTTATTGATTAAATTCCACACAGGTTTACTTAATAAAGTTTCCGGGGATAAATATAGCAATCGTAGGCTGTTGTTTTGCAATTGATGTAAAGTTTGCCGCCGTTGTATGGGGGACATTTGACTATGAATAATACCCGCACTTAAATGGCGATCGTGTAATTCTTTTACCTGATTTTCCATCAAGGCTACCAGCGGCGAAACTATTATGGTTAAGCCATTTTTTAATAACGCTGGCAGTTGAAAACAGATAGATTTACCGCCTCCAGTGGGCAGAACAATCAACGCATCTTGACCCCTGATAATAGCCTCAACAATTTCCTGCTGAGGGGGGCGAAAATCATCATAACCCCAAAAACGTTTTAGGGCGTTTTTTACTTGTTCAGTTGTGTGAGAATCAGAAGGTGGAATCATGGGTTAAATTAGGGGTAAAGCGCGAAAACATAACCAAACTGTTGTCAATTTTAGCTCATCGAAAAATTATCAGTCCCAGATTAGGCAGTCAGCCTAGTTGCCAAAATTGATGATTTCATTTAAGATTACCATTAATCTTGTTCACCAGTAGGGGCAATTCCCAATCCTTAATCAAAATTTGTGATTTCTGCTATGTCACCGACTCGCCAAACCCTAGAATTAAAAACCCTGAAACTTTCCTATTTAGAGTGGAACCCTAACGGTCAACAGCCGTTGTTGCTTCTACATGGACTAGCCGATCATGCCCTAGTTTGGACAAGTTTAGCAGAAGATCTGGGCGATCGCTATCATATCATCGCCCCTGACATGAGAGGTCACGGAGACAGCGACAAACCAGATCACGGTTATACATTCGATGACGCGATCGCCGATCTCGAAGAGTTAATGGATCACCATCACTGGTCAAACGCCCACATTTTAGGTCATTCTTGGACGGGTAAATTACTACCTATTTGGGCAAAAAAACACCCCGAACGTTTCCGCTGTATGATTTTAGTCGATCCTATTTTCATCACTAAAATGCCCGGGCTGCTAAAATTAACCCTTCCCATAGTGTATCGTAAATTAGACTCATTAAAATGTATGGGACCTTTTGAGAGTTTCACCGCCGCCGAAACCCTAGCTAAAGAATTGAGTCAGTTTTCCGGTTGGAGTCCTCAGCAACAGCAAGTTTTTGCCGCCGCCATGGAAGCCAAACCCGATGGAAAATGGGGGAGTAAGTTTAGCATTAGCGCGCGCAATGAAATATTTTTAGAAGTGATGAAAGTTCCGGGATTAACAGAAGCGATCGCCTTACCGACCCTGCTGGTTAAACCGGAAAGGGGAGTTAATCGTATGGAATGGCAATTAAAACCCTATCAAAAGTATCTCACCAATCTAACTATTAAACAAGTGCCGGGAAATCACTGGCCGTTTTTAGTTGCATCAGAATCCTTCAATCAAACCATTTCCGAATTTTTAAATCAGCACAATTAGACCGTGAGGATGTCACCTTGAGCGTAGAAATAATTGCCCATCGAGGATTTTCTAGTATCGCCCCGGAAAATACCTTAACCGCTTTACTCGCCGCCATTTATAATCAGGCAAATTCCATAGAATTTGATGTACAGATTACCGCAGATAGTGTCCCTGTGGTTTTTCATGACAAAAGCCTAAATCGAATTACTGGAACCCCCGGAACTATCCGCGAAAAAACCATTTCCGAACTGAAAGAATTAGACGCTGGGACGTGGTTTGCGGAGTCTTATAGGGGAGAACGTATCCCCACCTTAGAGGAGGCATTAGCTGCCCTAAAATCGATTAAAGGATGGCTGTATTTTGATATTAAACCCCATGCTATATGGTCGGACTTAGAAATCAAAACTCTCCTGGGTCTGATTCAGGAAGCCAATTTGGGCGATCGCACTATTTTAACATCCTTTGACGAAGATTTACTATGGCAATGTCGCCAGTCAGATCCTCAAATAAAACTGGGATATTTTGTAGTGAATGCTTCACAACTACCCCAACAAATTAGCAAAGCAGAAGCCGCCGGTAATGCCATTTTAAGTAGTCAATATCAAGTGATATTAGACCAACCTAGTATAATTCAGGAAACTCGGAATAAAGGAGTTGATATAGTAGTCTGGACTGTAGACAAGATTATAGACTTTGAGAGATTAGTAGATTTAGGAATTGAGCGGATTATAACTAACTGTTTAATCGGTGATAATGTCATCAAAAATATCACTTATTAGTTAGGTTTACTATGTCGATAATCTGTCCTGGCTACGCCTACTTATTCCAGCAGATATAAGCCAAGTTGGGTGATGGTTATTTTTAGTAAGTAACCTAACAAAACTAGGTCATCGGGTAGCTTCTTACTTAGTCATTCCCTCATCATCATTGGGGCAGTTTTTGAGGTCAATATGCTGGTCATAATCCCCTACAGCGTCTGATTTCAGCCACCTAATGGTCGATTTGACTAGGTTAAGCCGACCACATAGAGCAGGCGATCGCCTCAAGTTTAGTTAGTTGGTCTGTACCAACTTTCCACAGTCAAATCCCGCACCGTTTGGATTCGTTGAAAGTCACTATCTGCTGAAACTAAAATCAGATTGTGTTGCCATGCAATTGAAGCAATCCATAGGTCATTATCATCAAAACCAATATCTCTAATTTTAGTTTTTCGTCTTTGGCTTTTTTCTTTCGGAGCAAACTGATCGAACAACGCTGCTTTAATTTGCCCATAAATAACCGCTGTCGTTTCATCAGTCAGATAAATCCGCAAGTATTGTAGAAAATCATTGACATTAGCTAAGTTTTGTGTCTTTTGTGCCGACTTTTCAGCCATCAAAATAAGTTCCCCCTGAACTATCACACAAGTAGCCAAGTTTTCTGTACCGATCGCCAGCGCTTTTTCCCATACGGTCGCTTCTTTTTTGATTAGATAACTACAATGATTCGTGTCTAGTAAATACATACTTTAAAATGGCTGATGGTTGGATAAATTGACCTGGCTACGGCTATCTAAAACCAGTCGCAGACATTCTTCAAAATCATCTCCTACCCATTCTCCTTGGTAATCTACTAGAGATTTTCCGGACGCTTGACGATAAGGTAATTGAGACAGTTTGTTAGATGTTTCTGATGCGTCCTTTGTCGTTTTTGCCGTTGATGAATCCGAGGCGCGAGACCTCATAAATAGTAGAAATTCTAAAGCGATCGCTAAAATTTCATCGGGGGTTTGTTCAATTTCTTGATGGAATTGTTCTTGAATCGAAACCTGATTAGCTTCCCGATTCGATTCAGGATTGTTGAGAATTTTCTGAGTATCCATAAAAAATTACTCCGTGGGGTTGATAGTGGTTGATATTTAACCATTATAGCAACGACAATTGGAGGTCGATCACCTCTGGTCTGCGAGCCACCGATATAGTTTAAATCTAGGGTGACTGGAATGCGATCGCCATGACGCACACACAGGGGGAAGCCATGAATTACTTATTCCAGCAGATATAAGCCAAGTTGGGTGATGGTTATTTTTAGTAAGTCACCTAACAAAACTAGGTCATCGGGTAGCTTATTACTTAGTCATTCCCTCATCATCATTGGGGCAGTTTTTGATGTCAATATGCTGGTCATAATCCCCTATAATCCCCTATTTACAGCGTCTTATTTCAGCCACCTAATGGTCGATTTTAGTAGGTTAAGCCGACCACATAGAGCAGGCGATCGCCTCAAGTTTAGTTAGTTGGTCTGTACCAACTTTCCACAGTCAAATCCCGCACCGTTTGGATTCGTTGAAAGTCACTATCTGCTGAAACTAAAATCAGATTGTGTTGCCATGCAATTGAAGCAATCCATAAGTCGTGTTGACTGACTCCAATATCAATCAGTCGAGTTTTACGGCGTTTATTTTTCTCTTTGGGTCCAAAATTGTTCATCAAATCTGCTTGAAATGAGCCATAAATTTCGGCAGTCTTTGAATCAATTTCGTAAATCAAAATATTTTGCAAAAACTCGATTACCCGATTCAGATTATTGTCTCGCTGTCGAGAATTCTCCGCCATATAAATTAACTCGGCTTGTACAATCACACAAGTACAAATTTGGGACTGATAAAGTTCTGCTAACCTAGCCATAATATCCGGTTGATGATTCATGGCTAAACTACAGTGATTGGTATCTAATAAATACATATAATCTGTTAGTCTGCTTTCAATGCTTGAGTATCTGTGTCATCAGTGGAAATATATAATTGACCACGAGATGTATGGACTAACTCTAAACATTCCTCCAAGTCATCTCCTTCCCATTGACCAATTTTTTCCAGAGTTTTAAGGATTGATGCTGCTGTCGATCGCGATGAATCCGAGGCGCGAGACCTCATAAATAGTAGAAATTCTAAAGCGATCGCTAAAATTTCATCGGGGGTTTGTTCAATTTCTTGATGGAATTGTTCTTGAATCGAAACCTGATTAGCTTCCCGATTCGATTCAGGATTGTTGAGAATTTTCTGAGTATCCATAAAAAATTACTCCGTGGGGTTGATAGTGGTTGATATTTAACCATTATAGCAACGACAATTGGAGGTCGATCGCCTCTGGTCTGCGAGCCACCGATGATGATTGATTATAAAACTTTCCCAGTAGCCGGGTCAAAAATCATTAAATAGTTTAAATCTAGGGTGACTGGAATGCGATCGCCAGGACGCACACGCACACTGGGGGAAGCCATCAATTGTAATATGTTTCCCTGTACAGTTTTCGGGTCATTTGATGGCCAGGTAGCCCTCACTAAAGTTTCCCGTCCTAGGGGTTCAACCACACTAACTTCTAATTCCAGAGGGACTTTATCCAAAGCCCAAACATCTTTTTCAACCGGATCAGTCTCCGACTCGCTGAGGTTTAATTGTAAATGTTCCGGTCTAATTCCTAACTCAAATCTCTGTCCTTCCTGGGGGTGTATTTTCTCCCGAATAACCATCGGACAAGCCACCGATTGACTACCCACCCAAAATAAACTATTACCATAGGTAGCCGGGATAATATTCATGGGAGGATTACCCAAAAAAGTGGCAACCATCCTATTAGCAGGCTTACTGTAAACCTGTTGAGGACTCCCGACCTGTTGGATACGACCTTGTTCTAAAATCACAATCCGATCGGCTAAGGTCATAGCCTCAACCTGATCATGAGTCACATAAATTGTGGTAATTCCTAGGCGCTGGTGAAGTTGCTTCAGTTCCGCGCGTGTATCGTCTCGTAATTGTGCGTCTAAATTAGATAGAGGTTCATCTAAAAGGAACACATCAGGTTCCCTGGCGATCGCCCTACCTAAAGCCACCCGTTGCTGTTGACCCCCCGACAATTGTTTAGGTTTGCGGCTTAACAGATGTTCAATAGATAGCGATCGCGCTACTTCCTGAATCCGTTGTTCTATCTTAGCGCTATCAGTCCCCCGCATTTTTAAACCAAAAGCCAGGTTTTCTGCGACCGTCAAATGCGGATAGAGGGCGTAATTCTGAAATACCATAGCCACATTGCGATCGCGTGCCATAATGTCATTAACTAAGCGATCGCCTATATAAATATCGCCACTGGTAGCTTTTTCTAAACCCGCAATTGTCCGCAAAATCGTTGATTTACCGCAGCCCGAAGGTCCTACCAACACCCAAAACTGACCATCAGGAATATTTAGGCTAATCCCCTCAATCGCCGTAGCGCTATCATAACTACGGGTAATATTTTCCAAACGAACAGTTGCCATTAGCTTTCCAGTAAATTAGGGTTTAATTTGCTTTAACTAGCCGTTCAAGTTCTGAAACCACCCGATCTAATTCATCTACCAAGGGCGTTAGTCCCCCAGCACGAAAAGCAGTTATTAATGATCGATAATACCACAGCGTACCGTCCCGCTTGCCACTAAAGCGATCCCATAATTGCTCTCCAATTTCTCGATAATCTTTTAAAATCGAACGGGCGTTGTGAAGTTTGTCGCAAGCAGACACTAACTGCACAGAAGCCGAAGCCGTGGGAATATGTGCAATATAAGCCTGTTTACGTTCCCGCCAAGGTGGTAATGGGGTCTGATGGTTATCTGTACAGCCTTTCACAATTTCCGTGACCCGATCGCCAAATTTACGCCGGATTTCTTTTTCCGTCTTCACTCCCCCTTGGTCTTCGATCGCATCATGAAGTAAGGCGGCGATCGCTTCATCCTCATCGGCCCCATATTCTAGGGCCAAACTCGCCACCCCCAACAAATGCGCCACATAAGGAACCCCAGACCCCTTGCGAACCTGATTAGCGTGTAATTCCGTCGCGTAGGTCACAGCCTGGGTAAATCGTTTTGATAACTGCATAGTTGCCATTCTAGGGTTTAATAGATAGAGGCGTTTTTTTTAATCATAATGGATCGGTTCCGAGTTGAAGTCATCGCTAAAACCCACAACCCGCAACAGGTAATTTATGCAGCGATGCACCAGGACTATACAGACAAGTTTGTTTTTGATGGTAGAAGCCATTGGCCGTCAGAATTGGAAGCGGGGGAGATAATTGTTAAGCGTCTACTAGCAGGGGAGCGTGGACACTACGGCCCCTTAGAACATCCTAGCATCACATTTAACTGTGGCTATTTTCCCCATAGTGTGATGCAGCAAGCACGTACTCATCGCGTGGGAATTTCCTTCGATGTCCAATGTTTAGATGGTGATACAGAAGTCACCTTTATTCAAGCCAGTGGCAGTTTGAGAAAAATCAAAATTGCCGATTTATATGATGTTTGGGAAAATGGAGAAAAAGCGATTCGGACTCGCCAAATTATCGGTCGCCACAACCAACCACCCGGAGAATACCGCCGCCATGGCAAGAAACGGATTCAGAAAATGTCCCTGCGGGTTCTGAATGAGGAAACCGGAACTTTCCAAATCGGTCATGTCAATAATGTGATGTGTAGTGGTTTGCAACCCGTCTATCGGCTGACCCTTGCGGATGGAAAAACCCTAAATTGTACCATCAATCACCGTCTCTTAACCAGTGCAGGTTGGCAGACCATGGGCGATGCTTTGGGTTTGATAGTTGACGAAAATCACGAAGTTTTGGCGACCACCCAAAATTGTCAGTTGATGTGTAATGGAGTTTGGACAAATGATGCTATTTATACCCATAAAAATTGCTGTGATGACCAGATTAATCAAGGTTTGAATCTTCGGGAAAATCCTCGGCTGGGGGAAGTTGCACAATTGAATCAGCCCAATCAAAATCTGCAATTGGCTAAGTTTTACCAACCCAGAGGAGAAGTTAAAAGTTTAAAAGCACATCCGGTCAAAGTCACTCAAATCGAATATATTGGAAAACAAATGACTTATGATCTGGAGGTTGACGGACCCTGGCATAATTTCGTGGCTAATGGGATTGTGGTTCACAATTCTTATCGGTATACGGGAAATCAGATCCTTGAACTTGCCGAAAACAAAAAAGACTTGGAAGATATCTTTTATTTGCGTCCAGTAGGAGACTACACAGACCGCCAAGGAAAAAAATACTATTATTCCCCCCAACAGCGACAAGCTGATTTGGACTGGTGTTTAGAAGCAGCTAAACGCTATAAAGCCGATTTAGATAATGGTTTGTCAGAAGAACACGCTAGGGGTAAAATTCCCTTTGACTACCGACAGCATTTTGTCGTGAGTTTCAATCTGCGATCGCTTCTACATTTTCTGGATTTACGCTATAAAAAAGACGCTCAACTAGAAATCCAAAAACTCTGTGATTTGATGTGGCCCCATCTACAAGAATGGACTCCAGCCATTGCCCAATGGTATCAAAAAAATCGCCTCGGTAAAAGCCGACTCGCTCCCTAAGTTATCCGGTCAAGTAAACTGGTCAACAATCAGCCCCAATACTTAGGGGTTAAACTCTTGGAAAATATAGCTATCATGAAACTCGAAGTTCAGCAACTAAAACCATCAGCCATTTTGCCCAAATATGCCCATGAAGATGATGCCGGGCTGGATTTATTCTCAGTGGAAAATATAGAAATCCCCCCTGGTAAAAGTCATTTAGTCCGCACCGGAATTGCGATCGCCCTTCCCCCCAACACCGAAGCCCAGGTTCGTCCTCGCAGCGGTTTAGCCCTCAAACACCAAATCACAGTCTTAAATAGTCCCGGAACCATTGACGGCGGATATCGGGGAGAAATTGGCGTGATCTTGATTAATCATGGCACCACCTCATTTAAAGTAGAAATAGGCATGAAAATCGCCCAGATGGTCATCTCGCCAATTGTACGGGTCGAAGTTGAAGCCGTAGAACAACTCAATTCAACCTTTAGGGGTTATAATGGATTTGGATCGACAGGTTTCGGGGTTTAATGTTATGGAAGATATCGCGCCCAATTACCAACCCCCCATCAGACCTACCTGGGATGAGTATTTTTTGATGTTTGCTAAACTAGCAGCCACCCGATCAACCTGTTTGGCTTTCCCAGTGGGGGCGGTAATTGTCAAAGATAGGCAAATTCTCGCAACCGGTTATAATGGTTCCCCCTCCGGTTCGGTTCACTGTACTACCCAGGGTTTCTGTTATCCTGGACTTAGTAGTTGTGATGCTAGTCAAACCCTACCTTCGCGGGCGGTTCATGCTGAAGCTAATGCGATCGCTCAAGCCGCCAAACATGGTATTTGCTGCGCTGGTGCCAGTATTTATGTCACCTTAGAACCCTGTATTTATTGCCTGAAATTGATTATTTCTACAGGGATTAAGGAAGTCTACTATGAGAAGGTTTTTAATAGTGGGGAAAAAGCTATGCTGCGGGATATGTTCGTTCAGGAAGGTTTAGTCAGCATTAAACAAATCTATCTATCTGAGGAAATCGCTCAACAAGGAGCCATGTTTCTCCTAAATCCTACTTCTGTACCTCGTCCTTGACTGGTGATGATTCCCCAGATAATGCTGGTTTAAGCCTGATTATCAACCTCTAATAATTAGTGAGGATGACAGCAAAATGATTACTCGCAAATCTTCACCTTGGCTAGTCGGAATTAGCTTGATACCAGTATTGCTAATTACCTCCTGTGATGATGCCTATAATAGATCCTTACAGTCTCCTCCACGGGAGTTAGCTACCCCTCCCGTAGGGGAAACCCATTTAGATGCAGGCTTAACACCAGCCACACCGTCACCAATACCGCTGGAATTGGATGCCGAAATTCCCAACACAGAAACCTATGATTTAATTGCCGAAAATAACTTTCAATTAGTAGCAGCTAATCCCCTGTCTACCTTCTCGATTGATGTTGATACAGCATCCTATAGTAATGTACGCCGCTTTATTAACCAGCGTCAACGTCCGCCCATTGATGCAGTCCGAATTGAGGAATTGATTAATTATTTTTCCTACGATTATCCTCAACCCCAAGGCGAAGAACCTTTTTCAATTACCACAGAAGTATCCTCAGCCCCTTGGAACCCGCAACATCAATTAGTTCATATTGGGTTACAGGGTAAAACTTTAGCGATCGAGGAATTACCCCCTAGTAATTTGGTATTTTTATTGGATGTATCTGGTTCCATGAATCAGCCCAATAGACTACCCCTATTGAAGGAAGGATTTAAGTTATTAGTTGACCAACTCACCGAACAGGATACGGTGGCGATCGCTGTTTATGCGGGGGCGGCTGGTGTGGTTTTACCTCCTACCCCTGGTAATGAAAAACAGAAAATTATCGCCGCCATAGATGGCTTACAAGCCCAAGGTTCAACCGCTGGCGGTGAAGGTATTAAATTAGCCTATGAGTTAGCTACCAGGATGCTAAGTGAAGCCAAAAATAATCGGGTAATTCTGGCTACTGATGGCGATTTTAATGTGGGTGTATCCAGTGATGCGGAATTGGTGCGGCTGATTGAATCTTATCGCGATCGCGGTATTTATTTAACCGTGTTAGGCTTCGGTATGGGGAATTATAAAGACTCCAAAATGGAGAAACTATCGAATCATGGCAATGGTAACTATGCCTATATAGACAACCTAATGGAAGCCAAAAAAGTGATGTCTACCGAATTAACAGGAACCCTATTTACCATTGCTAAAGATGTGAAAATTCAAGTAGAGTTTAACCCCACCCAAGTTCAAGCATATCGGTTAATTGGCTATGAAAATCGCCGCCTGGAAAATCAGGACTTTCATGATGATACCAAAGATGCGGGAGAAATTGGGGCGGGACATTCCGTAACAGCCCTTTATGAAATTATCCCCGTTGGTGTAGAATCAGATGTAAATTTACCGGCGGTGGATCAGTTAACTTATCAGCAAAATGTCGTCAGTTCAGAAGCCTATAATAGCAATGAATTAATGAGGTTGAAAATCCGTTATAAACCCCCAACGGACACAGAATCACGGTTACTTGAACAGCCCATAATTAACCGTAGTCTTCCCCTGAATCAAACCTCGGATAACTTCCGATTTGCGGCGGCTGTGGCTGAGTTTGGGATGCTGTTAAGAAACTCCCCCTATCGCGGAAATTCCAGTTTTCCACAAGTCTTACAATTAGCAGAATCATCCAAAGGAGTTGATTTACACGGCTATCGATCCGAATTTATCCAGTTAGTAAAAAGGACTCCCCAACGTTAACTTCGCAGCAGTTTAGGCGATTGTCAATTAAAAGGCGATCGCCTGATATATCCTCAACTAATCGATTAAGGAAACGATAATCTAAGCTGCTTTCCTTCCCCTCGCAAAAAATAGTTTTTCCACCACTAATTACACTCATAACTATATCTCGAATCTGATAATATTTGCATCGGGGACTAGCTGCTCTATATAATCCGAATGAGTAGTAATTATAAATTGATTGTTTTTCCCAAGTTTCGGCAAAGATCTCAGTAATGCTTGTTGCATAGGCGGATGTAAATGCAGTTCAATTTCATCAATTAAAATCACTGAATTATGAATATTCCAACTAGCAAAATCTACCAATATGGGAAAAGTCGATCGCTCTCCTCCCGACATTTCCGAAATTTCGTACTGATTCTTACTATCATACAGGTAAAACCAAGGCTCACTTAAAATGTCATCTACTCCCTCTCGTAGCACAGGACCATCAAAACTCCGTTCGGGAAAAATAGCTTGATAAGCACGTTCGAGATCCCCATATAAATCTCTTTGTCCGGGTCGTAAATTTTTGATTTTACCCGATTTAATATCTTGATGAAACTGTCGCCACTTAGATAAACGATCGCGCAGAATATCATCGGTAATTTCAACTGTTTTATCTGGATCTTCAGTAGTCAAGCTAGTTGAAGTTCTTTGTTCTGTGTACCACAGCACTGTACCCACTCGCTCGAAGACATTAAATCCGTGGGAACGTACCAATTTTTTGGCATATTCTCTACCCTTAAATTGGAAAAGTTCAGCCGCTGTCTCAGCCTGAACTCGTCCATCTCGCCATTTAATAGTTACCACATTTTCTTGAGCCGGAGCATGAGAATAACCAGAGCCTTCCAGATTTTGATAAAACTCTTGAATCGCCTTAATTTCCTGAGATGAAAATTGAACTTTTACGGCAACCCCTGGCTCAAACTTTCCCCAATTACTCCCTAATAATTCATAGTTAAATCCCAGCCATTTTAAGTCATGAAAGTGATGGATCCGACCCGTTGCCATCCCTAAAGTGGCTGCTATAGCTTGTAAAATGCTGGTTTTGCCAGCACCATTCATTCCGATTAAAACAATCAAATCTTTTGCTAATCCGGTTTCCGAGTCCGTAAAATCCAACTCCAGGTGCCGAAATTTTTTAAAATACTGCAAGTTAATCGATTCAATTTTCATCGGTTTTACCCATTCACAAAAGTTCTGGAATATGGCATAATTAAAGATTGAGTTAATATCGCCATAGCCCAACCAGATATTTAATGGTCAAGCCATGGCGATTAGAAATGAGCCGCCAGCAAACCCGAGGGTTATTTGTTATAATAAAACTCGATTTCTTTATCTTTTAGGGGTGCAAAACCTGCCGCTTCTAGCATCTGGTTTAGTTCCGACTGGGCGATATGTTTCGCTCCAATGCGGACGATGCGCGATCGCATAGTATTACTAACCCCACTGCGTTGGCGCTGTCCTTCCAAAGCCATCACTTTATGATATAGTTCTAGCTTTTCTGGGGGAATGGGACTCCCATCAAAATCCAGTCCTTGGGCGATCGCCACATCAATAGCGTCGGCTCCGGTGTTGGTAGAATTTGCACTCATGATAAATTATAACTGCCATGTTTGACCAGCATTATTATAGCAGCCATTTGTAGGCGTATCACACCATTACTAGCCCTCAGTTTAGATGGGATCATCTAATCCCGGTCTGGGTGTCGGTTCAATTCTCAGCCTTGATAAATGTCGCAACCAGACACCACCTATAACCGCCACAATTAGTGATATCCATGCGATCGCCTGTTGGAGAAGTAGAAATCCTCCCGTCGCTAATAGTAACCCCAGCAATAAAAATATAGAGGCTAAAACCCGTTGTAAATCTAAGCCTAAATCCTGGGCGGGAAATAAACCAGTTTTCATCCTTTCCCGACTCCAACCGGGTCCTCCTGGTCGCACTTTTTGATAAAATGTTTCTAGGGTGGTTTCCGACTCTGGGGGAGTTAATACTAAGACAATCACCCATAAACAAGTCACGCTAATGGTGATAAAAATTATCCGCCAACCAAAGTCTTCAATTTTGAACCAAGGGGAAAGACTCGTGACCATTCCCACCAAGAAACTACCGACGATCGCACTTAATTCCGCCGCCGCATTTACCCGCCACCAAAACCACCGCAATATTAATACTAAACCCGACCCCGTACCAATGGCAATTACCAGGCGAAAAACTGTGGCTACATCCGTGGCTAAAAAGGCAGCGATCGCCCCTAAAACCGTGACTAAAACAGACGATAACCTACCCACCAATACCAACTCAGTTTGAGTGGCTGTCGGCTTGACAAACCGCAAATAGAGGTCATTGGTAATAAACGATGCACCCCAATTAATGGAGGTGGAAACCGTACTCATAAACGCGGCTAATAAGGACGCAACCACCATCCCCAAAATTCCCACGGGGAGGAAATCTAACATTAACTTAGGATAGCCTAATTCCTTATCGGCTAAATCAGGATACAGCACCACAGAAGCCAAAGCCACCAAAATCCAAGGCCAGGTTCTGATCACATAGTGCATAATATTAAAAGTCCAAGCCGCCTTTTCTGCGTCGGCTTCATTTTTGGCGGCTGCAAATCGTTGGACAAATTCCCCGCCGCCGTCACTGCGTCGCCAAGACCACCACTGAAGAAAGATATAAGCGAAAAATGTACTAGCGGTAATTCCCGCCGTTTTACTAAAACTAATCCAACCCTCGCCGCCACCAAAATTAACGGGAAGTAGAGACAAAATATCTTGGTCAGGATAAGCGATCGGCACCTGTTGAACCAGGGAGTGAATCCCCCCGACACTTCCCAGGGCAAAATATGCCACAATTATCGCCCCAAATAATGCCAGAAAAAACTGGAAAAAGTCGGTGGCTACGACTCCCCAAAGTCCCGCCAAACCGGCATAAATCAAGACAAAAATACTGACCCCAACCACACTAAAAAGTTTAAGGTTATTGTCTCCCGCCTCAATACCCAAACTTTGCCAAATTTCCAAAGCATCAACCACCTTAACCATGGCTAACATGGCATAACCGATCGCAATACAATTCATGGGGACGGCAAAAATAAACGCCTTCACCCCCCGCAAAATTGCGCCCATATCACCGCCATAGCGTAATTCTGTCAATTCCGCATCCGTGAGAACTTCCGATCGCCGCCACATTTTGGCAAAAATGTAGATCATAATCACGTGGGAGATGCCAAAGGTCCACCATTCCCAGTTTCCGGCAATTCCCCGGTTAGCCACAACCCCGGTAATATAGAGGGGGGTATCGATGGAAAAGGTAGTAGCAGCCATACTGATACCAGCTAACCACCAGGGAAGCGATCGACCAGAAACAAAGAAATCCGCCAAACTTTTCGACCCTTTCCGCGACAGGTAGAGTCCCATCGCCATGGTCAAGATTAGGTAAACTAGGACAATCAGCCAATCAATCGGGTGCATGAATTTTCAGTGAATCTCAGTGAACAAGGCAAAATATCGGTTAGCCATCGCGGAGTTACTGGAGAAAGCGATCGCTGTTCTACAAACCTTACCTGAAAATGAACCCGATGCGATCGACTAAATCTGATCTGAGACTTCTCACGTCAAACCCCTCTCCCAAAAAGGGCGAGGGGCTGCAATGGCGATCGCACTCCATTTAATTTTGACGTTGATTAGGCTTTTTGACCCTTGCGGACTTTGCTACCCATGAAAGTCACACCCAGCAAAGCTAAACCAGCAAGAGTACCGGGTTCCGGGACAGAGACACCCGCCAAGGCTACACCATCATTACCACATTCTAGGAATAGGCTGGCTAAATAGTCACCACTGCCAATCAAAGACTTACTGAAGCTGAAACCAAAGGTATGGGTTCCCGCTCGGTTAAAGTTACCAAAATCTAAGCCAGCATTTAACAATTCCTGTTGGGAGTGCATATTAATGCCACCAACCAAGTTACCAGAGGCGATCACGTTATCGATAGAAGTTCTTTGACCGAAATAGTCGTAAGCCTCCTGTCTGGTAGCGATGTCAGTACCCATGGTGTTCTGGCGATAAAATCCAGAGTTGTAGTAGTGTTGCAGGCTGTTGTATCCGTTGTTAATGCTAGTCACACTTTTTGCGCGAACATTGCTATAAACACCTAACTCGGATGCACCAGAATCATTAGTTTCGGCAAAACGCACACCAAAGAGAGCGTTATTTTGGCTGGCGGTTAGGAAATCATCTCCGGTGAAATTGAAGAACAAGTCACCCCAACCAATTACACCACTTCTGGCATCTCTAGTGTTAACTCCCGCCAATGGTGTACCGCCTGTTAAGGCAACCCATATAGTATCGGAGGTCTGCATGGTTGCCATACCGTAGATATCATATTGGGCACCACCGGAACCGTCGCCAATGGCATCAATTGCATAGTTCCAGCCATTGTGAAACTGTCCAGCAGTGGCGGTGGTAGCAGTAGCTGCGATCATGCAGGTGGCGGCGATCGCACTTCCGATTAATGTTTTAGCATAATTAGATTTCATAACTCAAGCCCCGCTAACTTTTCTTCATCCTTTGCATTTTCAAAATAACTGGTTTTATATAAAGATTGCTACCGCAGTGAGGGAAATTACTGTAAAGTTTCTGTAAATAGGGAACATTTTAATTAGGGAAATTACTTGCCGATTTAATTGCGTGAAAATACGGATGATTTCATGGAAATTGTGGCATCCCTACCGCCCAGGTCCACCACGGAGAGTTTCCAGGGAGGCGATCGCAGTTGTGAAAGTTTGCTTTAAAATAGATCCTTATCCCATTACCGTGGACTCCGGCAATGAAACCAACCCTGACTCGCACCCCTCTGTATGACCTATCCGTTGAACTCAAAGGCAGGATGGTTCCCTTTTCGGGCTGGGAAATGGCGGTTCAGTATTCCGGTATTACCCAAGAACATCAAGCAGTGCGATCGCAAGTGGGACTATTTGACATCTCCCACATGGGCAAATTTTACCTCGAAGGTGAACAGCTAATCAATGCCCTCGAACCCCTATTTCCCTCTAGTCTCAGTCGTCTGCAACCCGGTCAAGCCCAATATACAGTCCTATTAAATGGCAGTGGCGGCATATTGGATGATGTGATTTTTTACTACCAAGGCTTAGACCCAGCCACGGGAAACCAGCGGGGAATGATGATTGTTAATGCAGCCACCAAGTCCAGAGATAAGGCTTGGGTGGTCGCCCATTTGGAAGGAACCGGAGTCGCCCTAGAAGACCTATCTCGCAGCCAGGTATTAATTGCAGTCCAGGGACCCCAAGCGGAAGCTGTCCTTGGATCCCTAGTAGAAGCGGACTTATCAGCAGTTGCCAATTTTGGACATATAGAAACTACCCTTTTCGGAAAACCTGCATTTATCGCCCGGACTGGATACACGGGAGAGGATGGGTTTGAAGTCATGGTAAATCCCGACACCGGAGTAAATCTATTTCGGGAGTTAATAGAAGTGGGAGCCACGCCCTGTGGTTTGGGGGCTAGAGATACCCTGCGTTTAGAAGCGGCAATGGCTTTGTATGGGCAAGATATTGATACCCATAGCACCCCTTTAGAGGCTGGTTTAGGCTGGTTAATCCATTGGGATGAGAAGGGGGACTTTATCGGTCGTGAGTCCCTAGAAGCGCAAAAATCCGGGGGTTTATCGAGGCGGTTAGTGGGGCTAGAAATGCAGGGCCGATATATTGCCCGCCACGGTTATTCTGTGAAGGCTGGCGGCGAAGTGGTGGGAGAAATTACCAGCGGCACGATGTCGCCTACCCTGGGAAAGGCGATCGCCCTAGCCTATGTTCCGGTAGAATTAGCCAAAATCGGCAGCCAAGTAGAAGTAGAAATCCGTAATCAAATCTACCCCGCAACGGTTGTTAAACGTCCCTTCTATCGTTCCCCACATCGGTAGTTATTGACCCCTAACCAGAAGATTAAATCCTGGGGCTTTTTTCATGATAAGCGATCGCAGATCCTCCCGATTCACACTTTCAAATAGAGTCCGTTCATAGCGCCATTGACCGGAATGAACATAGTGGAAATTGGGCGTATTTTGTAATCGCGGTGGTTTTTGCCAGTCTAAGGCAAAGGCTAGGGTACTCCCAGAAGAATTAGGGGCTAATTTTTCTGGTCCCACATAGTGATTTAATCCTCCCCCATTACGACCGACACAGCCACAGAGAATTAAGCCGACAATAGCGGCACAATACATGAGATTATTGTGATACCAATGGTTAATCCCGGCACCAATAATAATGCTGGATTTGCCTTCGGTAATTTCGGCATTTGCTGCCCATTCACGGGCTAGTTGAATCACGGTTTGTCGGTCAATTCCTGTGAATTTTTCTTGCCATGCGGGGGTATAAGGTTTGGTTTCATCGTCATAGTTTTCGGGATAGTCTCCCCCTAAGCCTCGAGTAACTCCAAATTGCGCCATTAATAGGTCATAAATGGTGGTGACTGTTAGGCTGCCATTGGCGGTTTCTAGATATTTGACGGGGACTTCCCGTTGGCAAGTTGATTCGTTATCGGAGAAGTCGGTAAAGGTGACCGATAAATGGCGATCGCCATTCTCCAGTATGGTTAATAAGGGGTCAATTTCTCCATGATAATTGTACCAGTCCTAAAAGTTGCAAAAATCGCGAACCCACTGCATAACTCAACATAGACAGGGCGGGAATTGGAGAAAATCTAATGATGCGATCGGCTCCTTCTTTTTTAACAGTATGAGTGATGGATGCGCTAATAATTTCTAACACTTAATCCCAACTACTGCGACGAAAACCACCTTTCCCTCTCGCTTGTTGATATTCCCGGCGTTTTTAGGGGTTATTCATAATAGAAGTCCAGGGTTCGTTTTTTTTCCGAATTTATGCCCAAATCTCACTCAGAGTTAGTGGGTTGGGTTTAATGCTGCATTGATTTTTCGACTAATTTGTTGCGAACTCCGGTAAAGCGATCGCGCCAAGTTAAATTACTCAGAATCAGTAAGATTAAGCAACCTCCTAAAGCCATTAATACTAATTGCCAACTAGGGGTTAAGGAAGTGCAAAAAATCTCCGTAGCTGCGGGTTCATTGACCACCGCATTTTGCTGTTCAAAAAATGCTAATAGGGCGGCTTTTTTTGCTTCCGTAAAGTGTTGATTTCCTCCAGCCAGATAGTCAACAATTGCTTCGCTTTGTTCGAGAGTTAATCCTATATTGGGCATGGGAACGCCATTATATTTGGCGAGAATTTCTTGGGCGAGAGGATCGCCATTTTGGATCAGTTTATCCGGTTCGGCAATCCAATTAATTAACCATTGGCGATCGCGGTTTTCTGTGACTCCTTGTAAGTCGGGAGCAAATCCTTTCCCCGTGCCATCTAAAGTATGACATCCCCCACAGGATTGTTCAAATCAAACTTGACCATTTTCGGCGGCTATGGCTGCGGGTGTATGGTTCAATATTGCCAGCCCAAAGATAACAGCAGAGATGAGGAAAACTTTAATAAATTTATTTAACATGAATGCTACTCCTTGTAATTTCCCTGATTTTTTCAGAATACATCAGCAAATTATTCGTGAGCGTGTTTATGGTGCCACTACGCAAAAAGGTCATATTGAGCAACAAGGCACAGGCTCAATTCCCCAACAAGCAAAGGAAACGGCAAAGCCAAGAGTGGCTAACCAGAGGTTTTGTTGGGCTTGAATTTGATGGGAATTAGCTTGAGACATAGTTTTAAGTCTCCTGTTTTTAGGGGATTTTTGGTTAAAGTTTGCTTTCGGAGTGAGTCACGGCACCGACGGACTGATTCCCAACTACTACTTGGGGCGATCGCCAGATATATTGAATCGGTAAAGACAGGAAGTGAACTAACCGAGTAAAGGGGAATAATCCCACCAATGAGAAAGCTCCCACTATATGAACTTTTACCATCAAAGGTAAATTTTCGACTAGGGAAATATTGGGGTTAAATTGCAAAACTGACCACAGATAAGGAACTGCTGCCCCTGCATACCAGGATGACCCCCAACCATAGAATATTGCTGTCCAAATTCCGGCAACAACTTGCACAAATAACCCGACTAATAGGACAACATCCATCACCGAAGTAATCGCCCTAATTCTCGGTGGAAATGCTCGGCGAATCATTAACATGATTAAACCAAAAAAGGTTAAAAATGCCAAGGATAAACCCGTTCCTTATAGGACATATAACCGCCTAGGTACGCCATTCCCAGCTCAGACCGACTGGGGAATGAGTAATCCCAATAAGTGACCTCAGTGACGGGGTTTAAAGTTTGCTGAACAATCATCAGTAAACTCTCTGAAAGCTGACCGTAGGGCTTCTGCTCTTTAAACCCTGCTTTAATTTTTTCAACGCGGGGACTAACCCATCATTAATTAATTGTTGAGTTAGTTGATATCTGGTTTTAACTAACCCAAGAATTCCCGGAAAATGGTTAAATGATTCGGCAATTATGGACTGTTATCAATAAAGTTATGTTCCTGGTATTTTTCTTTTAATTTAACCAAGAATTATCCCCGTTGATAGCCATCTCCAAACAGTTGATATCCCAGATATGGGTAACAAGTTGGATTCAGATCAAAGGTGCTGGTGTAAATTTCTTCTAGGTTGGGGGTGGGGGTATTTTGCAAAAACTGAACAAAATCTGCTAAAAATGGCTCAACATTCGGATAAGTCTGTGTCACACAATCAAGCTGGGCAGTGAGGTGTGTTTTCTGGTTTCCTTCCTTTCGCCCATGAATTAATGCTGATGATTTGGCTTATTTAGTGATGTATTTGCTGAGAGAGTCTGGGAGAAAATTTCTCAGGAAATACTGATGTTATAGTGTTAATAATTGGTTGACAGTCCTCTCGCTGCTCTGGTGCTGAAACCAACTCCAACTTCTCCCTTATGCAGTTGAGTATCTTCAATCATAGAAATGGCATATTCCCTGTGCATGGAAGGAATGAGAAATCGTTCGTCCCAGGTTGCCAGAGAAGTCAAGCGATAGATTTCTTCGCTTCAGGGGTTAAACCGGCTTGGGAAATTGCTTCTTGCACTTTGTCAGCATCTAAATCTCCAACTTCTTGCAACCGTTTAGATAATCGTACAGAAATCAACTTGCGGTAGGTTTCTTTAATTAAGTCTTTATTTCCGGCTGTCAACATTTTGGCTAAGTATTCAATGGGGATTCTAGCCTGTTATAAGTTGCCAAAAAAGTTGTCGCTATTGGTGTTATAGGTGCCGTTGTCTACCCGTCCTAATACCGGAAGCAAAGGCGGAACGTAGAATAACATGGGTAAGGTGCGAAATTCTGGATGCAGAGGTAAAGCCAGTTTCCATTCTTTGACGAATTTCTAAACTGGGGATTTTTGGGCGGCTTCAATGACTGAAGTATTAACCCCATCTTTTTCGGCTTGGGCAATGACTTCGGGAGCGAATGGATTTTGGATTAATTCCCGTTGTTTTGTGACTAATTCTGATTCATCACAGGAGGCGATTTCTTGAATGCGATCGCCATCATAAAGCAGAACTCCCAGATAGCGAATGCGTCCGACACAGGAATGGAAACAAGCGGGGGGTTGACCCGTTTCTAAGCGGGGGAAACAGAGGATATATTTCTCTGATTTGCCTGATTTCCAGTTATAATAAACTTTTTTTAGGGACAGGCGGTGACTCCAAAACGCCAACCCCGACAGACATTTTGATTGACTAAAACCATGCCATCTTCTCCCCGTTTATATAATGCACCAGATAGGAAGATAGAAGAAAAAAAGGCGATCGATTTCAAATAAGGTTTGCCGATCTTGTTCGCTAATTGCCTCTAGGTTGGGGGCGTTGCTGGCGTAAATTGGGGAACCACCGAGGTCATCATCCCAGTTGGGACCTGCCTTGATATCGATTTCGTCTCCAGTGATTAGCGAAATGGGTTTAGCGGTGGGTTGATCGTCACTAGCTGGGGCGTTAAATAAGTCTTCATATTTGTAAGTCCAAGGTTCATAATAATCATCAATGGTGGGTAAGTAGGGTTGATGAAAAATATTAGCTAAACCTTTAACTTTGTTGGTGGAAGGTAACTCGATTTTTTCCTTACCTTCTGGTTTTTTCCAGCCTCCTTGATACTGTTCTTGATTTTCCCATTGGGTAGGATAACCTGTTCCTGGTTTGGTTTCTACGTTATTCCACCACATATATTCGGGGCCTTGGCGATCGGTCCAAATATTTTTACAGGAAACGCTACAGGTATGGCAACCAATGCACTTGTCCAGATGAAACATCATGGAAATTTGAGCGCGAATATTCATGGCTTTTGTTCCTTTTTTGACGATTAGAGGGAAGCCAGCCTTTCCCGGATAAAGGAAAAGGCTAAGTTTTTTTGACTTACTGGTTTAAGACATCTTTTTTGTGTTGCGGGGCCGCGGCTACAGCGGCAACTTCTGCTAATAAGTCATCAGGAACTCCCATTTCTTTTAGGGTTTCCATTAGGTCTTCTGCTACTGCATCAAAATGTTCGCTGCTTAGACCTTGTTCTTCGACTAAGGCTTTATGGGCTTCCCGCATATAGCGCCCATCATATTTATCGCTGCCACCAAAGGCATAGGTGAGAAAGGCTTTCTGGTGCGATCGCTGTTTTTTCATATCCGTATTAACAAAGAAATGCTTGATGCGATCGTCATTTAAAACCCGCTCATAAAACTTGTCTACAGCTAGGTTAACGGCATCCTTACCGCCCAGCTTTTCAAATAAAGTCGTCATTTTTTACCTTGTGAATGTGTACATTAGCATCGGTTTTTCGTTGCTTCATCAGAAAATAAGTTTGAGGTAAAATCTCAATCTTTTATACATCATGGTTACATAGGATAATCAGCAGTTAAAGGTGCATCAGGTTGGGGTTGGGTGGGTTGTTGAAAAATTGCGATAATTGAACGCAACACACACAGAACCATCAGTAAAGCACCTAGGCTAAAAACAATGTCCCCAGGAATCCTTAGCCATACAGTCCAGTGCATCCAAGACGAATTAATCACCTCAGCACTGCGGGCGTACCAAGTGCCATAATTGACTGATTGTACCAGTTGATAAAAACCACTGGGAATCAAGCCAAATAACATCATCATCACCAGACCGATATTAATGCCCCAGAATGACAAATTAAATAGTTTTTCATTCCAAGCATGATCTGGGGTAATTTCCCGTAAGGCAAATAGCATCAGGGCTAAGGCTAAAGAGCCATAGACCCCAAATAACGCCGAGTGAGCATGAATGGGAGTGGTGTTAATTCCCTGAGAGTAGTAGAGGACAATGGGAGGATTAATCAAAAATCCAAATACTCCAGCCCCTACTAAATTCCAGAAGCAAGTCCCGATAAAGAATTTGAGGGGAACTCGATAAAATCCTTGGGCTTCTTGAGAGAGTCGAATGGATTTAACGACTTCAAAACCAATCAGGGTTAAAGGAACAACCTCTAAAGCAGAAGCTACAGCCCCCATTGCAGTAATAAATACTGGAGTTCCCGAAAAATACAGATGGTGTAGAGTGCCAATTACCCCACTACCGAGATAGAGAATGGTAGTCAGATAGGTTGCTCGCAGGGCTGAAGAACGTTTAAGAAAGCCAAGTTCACTGCATAAATAGGCGATTGTAACCGTTGCAAAGACTTCAAAAAAACCCTCTACCCACAGGTGAACTACCCACCAACGCCAATATTCTGCAATGCTCAAAGGGGTATGGTTGGTGTACATTAACCCCGAGGCATAAAACAGGGGAATTGTAATCGCACTATATAGGAAAAAGTGATTTAGTCCGGTTTTACTGCCCTCGGCTTTTAAGGCTGGTTTCAAGGCTCGGTACATTAACCACAGCCAAAACACCATACCGCCAATTAGTAGCAGTTGCCAAAGGCGACCGAGTTCGACATATTCGTAGCCTTGGTGTCCAAACCAAAAACTTTTATCTCCTAAAAGCCCTTGTACTCCCGCCCAAGCACCAATCAGAGAACCGACAACGACCACGGTTAAAGCCCCTAGTAAGGCTCCATTGCCCCAGGATTGTCCTGGTGGTTCATTTTTGCCAAATCGGGGTGCAAAATAGAGTCCCGCCGCTAACCAGCAAGTGGCAATCCAAAAGACAGCCAGTTGTAAGTGCCAAGTCCGAGAGGCTGCATAGGGTAAATACTGTTGCAACGGTACACCATAAAAACCATCCCCTTCTACGGCATAGTGTGCTGTCACCATCCCCATGAGAATTTGCACTAAAAACAGAGCCATGGCGACCCCAAAAAATAGGGTGGTCACTTTTTGGCTAGGGGTGGCAAGGCGAATACTGGGACGTTCTTTAACTACCTGGACTTCTTCTGGGTCTTCTTGGGTGAGATAGATAAACAGAAATACGGCGATCGCTGCAATTAACACAATCACTGATACAATTGACCAAATCAGAAACTGAGGCGGGGCTTGATTGCCAATCAGATCATCATGGGGGAAATTCGCCGTATAGGAAAAGGGCGCATTGGGACGATTGGCTGAAGCTGCCCAAGCCGTCCAAGCAAAGAATGCGGTAACGTTGTGGATTTGGGTATTATCCGTAAACCAACCACTAGGAATAGAATGCACAACCGACCCTTGAGAAAGCCAGGTTTGATAGTCTTCAAAGACTTTTTGTAAACCAATGGTTTGAGCTTCAGTTAAGGTTAAAGCCTTGGTTTCTGGGTCATATCGATTGGTTTTAAATTGTTTCTCTACCTGAATTTGTAAAGTAGCGCGATCGATATCTGGTAGCGATTCTAAATCCTCTTGGGTAAAAACAGGATTGCTGTTATAAATAACCCCCGCTGTCGCTAATCCCCAACGGTGCAATACATCTGCTGTCCAGTCAGGGGCCAGATAACTCCCATGACCCCAAACACTCCCAATGTGCTGTCCGCCACGGGCTAAATAAGTTTCTTGACCCTGTTGAATCTCAGCTTGGCTGAGAATCATCTCCTGTTGTGGAGAAACAATTGTTGCAGGTATAGGAGGCGCATTTTTATAAATTGCTGCACCCGCTGAGATGAGGACAGTGAACGTCACAATGCAAATTAGCACCAACCAGGTGGGAAGACTAAATTGCCTGGAAGAACCACCTGTAGTCGTCACTCTATCTAATGTTAGGTTTGCCATGATGTCAAGTTTTCTTCCGGTCAAGCTAAATTTAGGATGGTAACCGGATCAATTTCTTTGACTTAAGTCAAAAATCATCTGTAGAAATTCTTAAATTGTGGCTGGTGATCCTCAATTACTCAACCATTTTTTGATAATAATAAGTATTATGGCTTATATGTTCCTGTTGATGTCCTAGTATATTTTAATGCCTAATTAATTATATAATTATAAAATATATCAATTAACACCATGTAACTTATTTCCACAAAATAGTATAATTCTGCTACAGATGTGGTATAATTGATAACATCTTCAAAGTTCGGCAATTATACTTGAGATCATCTCATCAAATAATGCTCACACTTATTCCCTAGTCTAAATTCACAAATTAACTATGTTGATAATTGCAAATATCATCAACTTTGTTCAAGATTAAAATTATCATTAATTATTCATGATAGATCCCTTGTTGTTAAATAATTGGTTGTCTCAAACATTGCTATTTTCTGGATTAAGTGAATCAGAAGTAATGCCTTTTACACAAATTGCTAAAATTCAAAACTTTGCCAAATCTGAGATGGTTTTTAATCAAGGTAACCCTGCCATAGGTTTTTTTATTGTGAAAATGGGTAAGGTTAAAGTATTTAAAGTTTCGGCCAATGGTAAAGAGCAAATTGTTCATATCTTCCAACTCGGAGATTACTTTGCCGAAGTTCCGGCTTTAGATGGTCAACCTTTCCCGAATTCGGCGGCAGCTTTAGAACCGACAGAGTTAGTATTCTTTCCCCGTGAACTTTTTTTAAAGGTACTACATCAATCTCCTACTGTCTCAGTTAATCTACTGACCAGTCTTTGTCAACATCTGCGAGAATTAACCTCTTTAATTGATTCTCTCTCATTTCAAGATGTCCCACAGCGATTGGCAGCCTATTTGTTAAATTTAAGTAATCGCGATTTTCAACAAATCAATTCTGGCAGGGAGACTGATCGTCTGGTTACTCTCGATATAAATAAAGGTGAACTCGCCTCCTTATTAGGAACTATTCCGGCCACACTATCAAGGGCATTTGCTAAATTGAGCCAAAAAGGTTTAATTGCAGTTAATGGTTCGCAAATTCAGATTTTAAACCATCAAGGTTTACAAGAATTCAGCCAGTCATTGATTGATTAAAGTCCTTTAAATACCAGTGACATACATTTATAGCTCAACCACTAATTTGGGTTCTGGCTATTGATGGCCTGTTCTGTGCTATATTTTACCGACTGCTAAAGAAAGCCACTTATCCATCCCCCACCAGGATGATGATCATTGACTACATCACCTGCCTTTGTTGATAGGCGATCGCACAGTTACGACCTCTTTCTTTGGCTTTGTACAACGCTTCATCCACCTGGCTGATTAGATGGCTGATGGAGTAATTACCGCTGTGAAATTCAGCCACCCCAAAACTAGCCGTTTGATAACCAACCGTGGGAAACTGGTGACTGGCTAAATCTTGACGTAGTGCCTCAGCTAGAGCCTTCGCTCCCCATAAATCAGTCTGGGGACTGATGATGATAAACTCTTCACCACCCCATCGCCCTAAAATATCTGTTTTCCTCAGTCTTTGATGGAACAGTGCCACCATTTCGATTAATACAGCATCTCCCGGGAGATGCCCAAAGGTGTCGTTAATCTTTTTGAAGTAATCGATATCACAGAGAATCACGCTAAATTTCTGTCCGTTTCGATGGAAAAGAGACTCCTGTTCCTGCAAGCATTTTTCAATTTTTAGGCGATTGAAGCAGCCTGTCAAAGGATCCGTAACCGAGATTTTTTCCAGCTTGCGGTTATAAGTTTGTAGTAAATATTGGCGATACAGAACAATCGCTAAAACCCCTAGCCCGATGAATACAAATCGCCCAATAGCCCGATAATCGACACCTTGTTCATATCGAACAGAAATCCAATTGTTGATGATGCCTTGTCTGGCTTTTTCATCGATAGAAGCGATCGCTTTTTCAAAAATGGCCAGAAGTTCCGGCTCATCATTACGAACCGCAATACTCAAAGGCAAAATTTTATCAAATCGACCCGCGATTTTCAGGGAAGGAAATCGTTTCTGAATAGTATATGAAGTCGTCGGTAAAACATCCACATAGCCAAACAAATGCCCATGTTCTACTTGCTGTAAACCATCCTCAATCGAAGCCACCTCCACAATTTGCATATCCGGGTATTGGTTCCGCAATATTTCTACAAAAGCGTAGCTTTTAACCATGCCAATTTTGTGATTAAGAACATCCCTGATATCGGGAATAAACGGTTCCCTTTCTCGCGTCGCAATCACTAAAGGTAACTCAAGATGGGGTCTCGTAAAGTTGGCATATTCTAGGCGATCTGGCGTAGCCACAGCTAGGGAGAGAATGTCACATTGTCGCTGTTTAAATTGCTCAATACTTTCTACCCAAGTCTGAGTTTTAAGCAGCGTAATTGGGATGCCAATCCGGTCTATCAACAATTGCATGAAGTCTGCACTCATCCCCGTATGTTGCCCATCAATGATTGCATCTAGGGGCATCCAATTAGGGTCAACACACATTTTTATCTCACCTTTATCTTGTAAATATTCCAATTCTGTTCTGGTAAAATTAAAGCTGGCGGTATCCGCAGCCAAATACCAGCGGCGAAGGAGATTGGCATAGTCTTCTTCCGAAACCGCTGCCATAGCTTTGTCTAAAATTGATTTCAAAATTGGGCGATCGTTGCGGATGCCTAAATATTGAGGTACATTCGATAAATGAGGGTGATTAATCAGAGGACGACTGATTAACTCTGTCAAAAAATAGCGTTCAGTATAATAGTTAAAAGTGGCATGGCTTTCTAAAGCCGCATCGGCTCTCCCCGCTTCCACCTGCTTCATGGCATCCAATGTGTTGTTAGTCAACAGTAGGTTAATCTCAGGATAGTATTTGGTTAATATTTCCTCGAAAAAGAAACCTCTGACAATCGCTAAATTTTTACCTTTAAGCTGTTTAATCTCAGTATAATCTTCCCCATCTTTGCGCGTTAACAAAGAATTCACCAAGTCAAATACATATTGCTCAGAATAGAGCGCGAATTTGTGACGATCTGGAGTGATCACCATATTAGTGACCACATCAATTTCTTTCTGAGCCAACATCGTCATACATTCCGACCAAGTTGGACCCACCACCAACTCAACTTCCAGCCCCACTTTTTCCGCGATCATCTTAATATACTCATTGCTAAATCCTGTAGGATTACCATTCTTAACAAAGTTATAAGGCGGCCAATCCGACTCCCCATGAACTCGGATAACTGGATTAGCCTGAATATACGCTTGTTCGGCTGGGGTTAATTCAACTACTAACCGCTCACCCGTTTGTTGGGCAACTCCCGGATTACTAGACACCAGTAACGTTAAGATTAGGCTTAACAAGCATAAGAGGAATTGATGACCATCGAATTGGTAAGGCACTTTCATTTTGCCAAATAAATGCTACATTACCATAATAAGCCGCCATTTTTGATTACTGAAGTTGAGACGATTGGTGGCTTGTAAAATTACCAATGCCATCAATTTTCTCTAGTGCGATCGTCTTTTACAGCCCTTTCAGTAATCATGCAATACCCCTTGAAAGTCCCTCTCCGCAGGTGGGAGAGGGATTGAGAGTGAGGGTAATGTTTAGTGCGACTTCTCGGCTGTAACTGGAAATCAGTGGGTGGCATGGGGGGTTCCCAGTCCGTCTCCTTCCCCGTTTTCGAGCAAGTATTGGCAGTGAGTTACTGACATTTGCGCTTCCCCCGTCTCTCGTGTTTCTCAGTTGCTGATGATGATTATATCCCAAGCCGCCCATAGCCGCCTGATACCACAGGCATTCTCAGGGTTTGACTCCTTATGGTTAAATTAATGATAAGTCCTAGTTATGACAGCCATTAAAATAAATGTGGCTCAACCCCTTTACAAACCCTCATAGAGTGTGTCATATTATAGACACGGTAGAAAAACAACTGCCGGATAAGTACCTCGC
>NZ_JARPLU010000040.1:0-33179 GCF_032349615.1 Limnospira sp. PMC 1279.21
GGTCGTCGTTTTTTGACTTCTGTAGAGTTACACCAACAAGCGGAAGCGGCACAGCGAAAAGCCCAAGAGTCAGAAGAACGGGCGCGGCGGGCGGAAGAAGAATTAGCCGAGGAAAAATTGCGATCGCAACGTCTCGCCGAACAGCTAAAACGCTTAGGCATTGACCCTGATTCACAGGTATAAACTATAAGCCTGGTAGGGTGCGTCAGAGCGAATACATCAGGTCAATAATCATCTTCTCGACTGACGCACCATCACTGACGCACTGCACATTTCTAATCTAAAGAAAAGCCGATAGATGGGCGCGGGTACGTTGTCCCCAAAACCGATAATTATTCATCATCATCTGATGCCAACTCCGACTGTTGCTGAGACTCTTCTAGGGCGATAATTTCTCGTAATAACTGTTCCTCTTCTTCCTCGAAATCTTCCTCTGAAATATCGCCCATATCATAGGCTAATTGAAGAGCCAAAAGACGCTTATTTAAATTTTCTTTATCGTCTAGTTCAGCATCAGCGCGTTCTAAGATTTGTTCACCTATCCATACAATACCATCCAGGGGAGCGGTCAGAGGGGCGAGTAATAATCGTAAAACCATAGATTTATCCTCTCATTAATCAAGTTGTGTGAAATTATAGGGGGCTGTAAAATTATTATAGCGAATCCTCAGCCGTTTGGGAAAGTAATTGTCGATTTCCTCCACCTTCTGACTAAACTTTTCTTCACTATTCCAAGGAATTAAATAGGCGGCGTTATAAATCATTAAATCCGTCATCGATTCATTTTCTACATAATCTAAAGCCAGGGGAATTAAGCCATCTTGAAAAGCGGTGATAATCTCATTTTCGCGGTCTAAAATGTTTGACTCTATCTCCCGACCAATAGCAATCACTTCATCCATACTGAGGGGTTGACCTTCCAGGCGATCGCGTCTTTCTCTCAGGTCTTGATTTTCCTCCATTAAAGCATTAAGTTCAGCGGTTTCATTCCAAAAAACCTTCACCCCCACCTCGCGATTACCCTCCAACTTAACGAACAGTTCTTTCAGTCTTTCATGATAAGGATTAACTAACTGTTTAGCTACCGCATCCCAATCAGAAACAATCAAGCCAAATTGCAAAGGTAGTATCGTCCTATATCCCTCCTGCATCATGGCTTCTAACACCTTTTCATGACCTAGCAAATTCCTGCGGCTGGCCAAATACCGTTCCTGTTGCGCCTCGGAATACAGAAAAATAAACCCATCAATTTCATGAGTATAAACTGGCTGATTATCTAAGCCTTGCAAATGCCAAGACTTCAGCTTAGTTTTCGGTAAAATTCCGTATAAATACAGACTGTAACTCATATTAGTCACTCATCAAAAAGTAATTATCAGCAGTCTAGCACCTATCACTAGCCCCCCACAACCCAAAACTTGCCCATGGGATAAATTTGGGTAATCCCTAGGCTATAATAGAGGCTTTGATGTTAGCACCAATCTCAGCTTGGCATGAATCAGGTTAATTTGGGCTAAACCCAGATCAACACTTCCCTCTACTACTATACCCGTATTCAGAAGGCGATCGAGAAGTTCCAAGATCGAGGGATTTCCCAAGGACACCCCTGGGTAATAGCCACCGGACTTAGGGAGAAGGGAACCCAACTCCGACAGTTCGATATTCAAGTCTGCTGGGTCGATATCAAAAATTTCGCAGAGGTCCAACACCTGCGCCTCCAATTTACGCAGACTTTCGGCCGCGCGGTCAAGTTCTTCATCTGTTAGGGTATCAGCTTCCATGCGCCGGATAACTTGCGCTTCCATCAGCTGGCGGATTAATTCAACCACGGTAAGGAGTAGGGGGGCTAAACCTGCATCCTTACCAGATGATTTGGGAACCAAGGCTGTTTCTTCTGGACTTGACACTTGTGATTCTCATTAAGGTTCGGCTTGCTGTCAATCCTAGCAGATAGGAGATACTATCCGCAATACATAGCTAGGCCAATTATGCCCAAATTGATCTGATGTTCACAGTCTCAGTGCCACCAGATCATAATTTGACCACTAACTACTATGGTATTATGGTGATCGTGCGTCATATTTAGGTTGAAATATTTTCATAAGTGGCTGTATAAGTGACTTAGCAATTTATACGCCCTAAATATATATTGGTGTTTTCCAAATCGTAACCATGACAATTTACACTCCAGACTGGGTAAAACATTCGGTATTTTATCAAATTTTTCCTGACCGTTTTGCCCAAAACCAATTACCTCGACCCTCAGTTATTAGTCATCCTAAGTGGGAAGATTGGCACAAACCACCCACTTTGCAGGGGTATAAAGGCGGTAACTTGTGGGGGGTAATTGAACACCTCGACTATCTGCAAGATTTGGGGATTAATGCGATTTATTTTACCCCCATATTTCAATCAGCCAGTAACCATCGCTACCATACCCATGACTATTATCAAGTTGACCCGATTTTAGGCGGTAATCCAGCCCTGCGAGAATTGATAGATGCTGCCCATAGTCGCCATATTAAAATCGTCCTAGATGGGGTTTTTAACCATGCTAGTCGAGGCTTTTTCTTCTTTAATGATATCCTAGAAAATGGCCCTCACTCTCCTTGGTTAGACTGGTTTAAGGTGGAAAACTGGCCTCTGTCTGCCTATGATGGTAGTCAACCCGCCAATTATGTCGGTTGGATGAATAACCGGGCTTTACCGGAATTTAATCATGAGCATCCCGATGTGCGTGAATATATTATGGCGATCGCCGAATATTGGATTAACTTTGGTATAGACGGCTGGCGTTTAGACGTTCCTTTTGAAATAGAAACACCCGGATTTTGGCAAGAATTTCGCAGTCGTGTCAAAGCCGGTAACCCGGAAGCCTATATCGTCGGAGAAGTGTGGACAGATGCCCGTCAGTGGCTCGATGGCAGCCAATTTGATGGCGTAATGAACTATCTATTTACCGGACCTACCATCGCCTTTACAGCCCAATCCAGAGTCCGTAGAGAATTAGTAGAAGCGCCTTCTTATTATCCCTATCCTCCCCTTTCCGCCGCCGAATATAGCAGTAAAATCCAGGAACTTCTTGCTCTCTATCCTTGGGAGATTCAACTCACCCAACTTAACCTACTTAATAGCCACGATGTCGCCCGTTTAATTACCATAGTTCAGGAAGATCAAGCCAGCGTTAAACTCGCTACCTTACTATTATTAACCTTCCCGGGCGCTCCCAGTATATATTATGGTGATGAAGTCGGTTTACCAGGAGAATTTGACCCCGATTGTCGTCGTGGTTTCCCGCCCCAAGAACAATGGGATTTAGACTTACTAGAATACCACAAAAATCTCATCACCCTCCGCCATAAATACCCGGCTCTCAGAATCGGGACTTATCAAGTTCTCTTCGCCCAAGATCTAGTTTATAGCTTTGCCAGAATTTTAACCACCAATTCCCCGGAAGGTCAGGAAGAATTAATCATCACAGTTAATAGTAGCTTAGAATCTGCTACAATTAATATACCAGTTCCCCAACTCACCACTAAACCTGAAAGAGTTGTCTATGGAAATTGTACCGCCCGCTGGCTTAATTTAGAGGGAGAGAATCATCTGGAACTGATATTACCCCCTCGCAGTGGTTGTATTCTAGCCAACCGTTAAAACTCTGCCTGATCAGCCTATTATTGCCATGAGTAAACATCAAAACTCCATCCTCACTGAAATCAAAGACCTCACCAATTCCCTATATCCCCGTTTAGTAGAAATTCGTCGTCACATTCATGCACACCCAGAACTTAGCGGTCAAGAATATCAAACCTCTGCATATATAGCGGGGGTATTATCTTCCTGTGGGTTGCACATTCAAGAAGCGGTAGGAAAAACCGGAGTAGTAGGGGAATTAAAAGGAACTGGTAACCATCATCAATGGTTAGCAATTCGTACTGATATGGATGCCCTCCCTATTCAAGAATTAACTAACCTAGAATATGCCTCTCGTCATCCCGGCGTAATGCACGCTTGTGGGCATGATGTACATACTACGGTAGGATTAGGTACAGCGATGGTTTTATCACGCCTACAGGACTCGCTACCGGGGGCTGTGCGATTCTTATTTCAACCGGCTGAAGAAATCGCTAGGGGTTCCACTTGGATGGTAGAAGATGGGGTAATGAATGACGTTATATCTATCTTTGGATTGCACGTTTTTCCGACTATTATGGCGGGGTGTATTGGCATTAGAGTAGGGGCATTAACAGCGGCGGCGGATGATTTGGAATTGACTATTTTGGGAGAGTCTGGACATGGTGCGCGTCCCCATGAAGCCATTGATGCAATTTGGATCGCCGCCCAAGTAATTACGACTCTACAACAGGCAATTAGTCGCACTCATAACCCCCTTAGACCAGTGGTATTAACTATTGGTCAAATTACTGGCGGACGTGCTTCTAATGTGATTGCGGATCAGGTAAAATTATTGGGAACAGTGCGATCGCTTCATCAATCAACCTATGAAACTTTACCAGCATGGATAGAGAATATAGTAGCTAATGTTTGTCAAACCTATGGGGCTAAGTATCAAATGAACTATCGCCGGGGTGTTCCCAGTGTGCAGAATGATCCAGCCTTAACTCAATTAATCGAAGCCTCAGTTAGGGAAGCCTGGGGAAATGAAAGTGTAGAAATTCTCCCGGAACCTTCTCTGGGTGCGGAAGATTTTTCGGTGTATTTAAATTATGCACCGGGCGCAATGTTTCGCCTAGGAATAGGACAACCAGACCAACCAAATTATCCCCTACATCACCCTAAGTTTCAGGTAGATGAATCAGCAATTAAAACCGGAGTAGTTACCCTAGCTTATTCAGCTTATCAGTTTTGGCAAAAGCGTTGTCAATAAGACCATAGCCACCAATTTACCTATGGTCTATTTTGATTATTCATCTTGGGGTGATGGATGTTCTAGGGTCTGTTTCGCCTGTTTAATTTGATCAAAGAGGGTCGCGCGCGATCGCACAGATTTCTCCATAATTAAGCGATCGATGCCATACTTAGCCTTGAGTTGATCTCGAACCTCCTTAGATACAGGTTCAGGGGGCGCTTGAAAATCTGCGGCTGTATACACCGGAAGCCGCGACCCCAAAACTTCAATAGGCATATCAGGAAGTCTAACCAAAAAATATTCTCGTCGCCTGCGAATAGTTTGGGCGCGGTTTTCCATTTCGGTCAGAATAGCCATCACCTGAGACAAATCATGAGATACCATCGCCATTTGTACCTCAACATCTCCCAGGGGAATTTTTAAGGCCTGCGCCCTTTCTAACACATCTGGCGGCAAATGTTCCAAACTAGGGGGGTTAATCGCCGCCTCTATATGGGCTAGAGTATTCCTAATCTTCTCCTCAACTTCCCTAACCTGTAGAATTTTAGCCTGTTCGGGAGGAACATGATCAACCATATTCTTTAGTTCAGTGGCGGCAGCTTCTAATTGAGCGATCGCCTGTTGAATATAGCTATAATCCATATATCAGTCTCCATCATCAAGTTCTTGGGTAGACTGCCACCCAGGTTCCCACAGATTACGATCTTTAAGCTGTTTAGCATTCAACCAAAATCTAACTGTCGGGTCACAGGAAGCCACCAACTCCGCAAAAACCAACTGACCCTGATTTTTACGGTTAACCACCTGAAAATGTCGCCATCCCCAAGTTTTTTGGGTAGCCGTCCATTTAGAACCCACCAGATAGGGAAATTTTGTCTTTTTTGGCATTACCAGTCCATATTCTTAATTCCTGATTCTGCCATAAATTTTCACCAGACAACAGCCCACCCACACAGAACATGATTCAACCGTGACCTATCATCCAAGGGCGATCGCACCTACTTTGTTTATATCGGGGAGATGATGGTTGGCGATCGCTTTTCACCAATTTGGGTTCTTTACTTTCTCCCCGTCGCAAACTTAACCCCCTCGAATTCAAATTAATATTGGGCGGCGAAAAGATTTTTTCACTCTGATTTTGGCATTGAGGACAGGCAACCGGAGTTCCCACCTCCGCCAAAGTCTGCCATGTTTCAAACTCTCCGCAATTAGCACAACGAAATTCATACAGTGGCATTTTCTTTATTCTCCTTATCTAACTGCCCCCAGTTCCCAATGACTAGGGGCGATAATTACACTACTAAGTTGGCAAAATATTGCGATCAAAAATCTCCGTTGGTATTGCCACGGTACAACAAGCATTCGGAATATCCACAATACCACTAATTCGACCTTCTACCGGGGCTGAACTCAATAGCAAATAAGCCTGTTCTCCCGTAAATCCAAACTTTTGCAAATATGCGATCGCATTCAAACAAGCCCGACGATAGGAAACATGAGCATCCAAATAATACTGTTTCCCAGTAAACTCATCAACCGAAATTCCCTCAAATACCAAATACTCCGAATAGCGAGGTTCCACCGGACCAGGTTTAAAAATCGGATTCACCATTGCATACTTTTCCACCCCTCCTTTAATCAGATCAACATGGAGGTCGATATATCCCGACATTTCAATAGCGCCACAAAACGAAATTTCCCCATCTCCCTGGGAAAAATGAATATCTCCCATAGACAATTTCGCCCCCTCTACATACACCGGAAAATAAATCCGCGACCCCCGCGACAAATTCTTAATATCGCAGTTTCCGCCATGTTCCCGAGGTGGAACCGTCCGCGCTGCTTCCGCCGCCACCCGCTCAAATTCCGACCCAGTTAATGTTCCCAAAACCGCATTTTCTGGGTTGGGTAAAGCCGCCAGAGGTGGAATTTCTGGTTTCCAAACCGGACCCCCTGTTTCTACTAATTCCCTTTCCCGTTTATTCCACTGCATCAACAGTTCATAGGAAGGCGCACAGCCAATTAATCCAGGGTGAGTAATACCCGCAAAACGTACTCCCGGAATATGGCGAGAACTCGTATAAATTCCCTGTAAATCCCAAATAGCTTTAGCTGCATTCGGAAAATGATCAGTTAGAAAACCACCCCCATTTTCCCGCGCAAAAATTCCCGTAAAGCCCCATTCATCTCCCTGTAATGCACCAATATCCAGAATATCTACAACTAAAATATCTCCTGGTTGGGCACCGTTTACATAAATCGGCCCACTGAGAACGTGAACCACACTTAGATCTACATCTCGAACGTCGTCGGGACTATCATTATTTTTGATTTGTCCGTCTGTCCAGTCCTTGCATTCAATCCGAAAAATGTCTCCCGGATTAACAGAAACCACCGCCGGAATGTCTGGATGCCAGCGATTATGTCCCGGCATTTCTTGTTCCGACATTGGTTTAGTTAGATCAACTTTAAATAGTGTTTGCGGCATTTTTTTCCTGATTACCCTTCATCATGATGGTTTTTTAATCAACAAAACTTAATGATTCAATTCTTTTTGAATCTTAGTCTCTCGATGTTAAGACATCTTCACCTATTTCCTAGATAACAAAATGTAATTTTAGATACAAAATATCAATTTATCTGGATATTTTTAATAATGATAATCATTCTCTAAAATCTCAGAACCTGCTATCTCAAACCTGCCCAAAGTTAGAGTTTCCTAAATCATGACAATATTGGGGTATAAAAAACTCAAAAGTTTACCGATTTTTTATTTACAAATTCCCCAACTTGACCTATATTTATAGCATGGGAATATGTGGCGGAATATATATGGCTTTTGGCTGCCTACTGTTTAAGTTAAACCCCGGCGAGTCATTACCCATAAAATCGGGAATTGCAGTTAGCGACATTCCCACAACTGTCCTCAGCAAAAAAAGGGGAATTCATCAATTCCCCCCATATATTTCCCAAGTCATAATTTACATTCAAGATGATTATCGAGCAAAAACCCCCACCCCGTAATAGCAGGTTGAAGCATTACAGTTAGCCATTGTTACCTCAACCTTAAATCGACCACTCCATTTGGGGTCAACTTCTACCATGGGGTAGTCATCAAGGGCGGTATCAGAGTCAATCAGATTGTTATTTTCATCATAAAGCGATAAGTCTATATCTCGACAATCTTCATCACAAACGCCGACCAGAATGTAAGATGAACCCGAATTTAAGTTCAGGTAGAGATAATCCTTTTGGTTATGACCAATATCACCCAAATATGGTTCATGACTAAGCTGATAACTCCCCGAAATTCCCAAAGCCACTCCCGCTTGCATCAATTGTTGACGCACTTGTTGAACGAAGCGGTTATCTGAAGCCGCACCAGGTAGCCCTAGGGTAATTGCCATAGCAATACTGATGGCTAAAGTGCTGTAACTTGCCACATTACGTGATGGTTTGAATCTTAGTTTCATATAGGCTCGACTAAGTATATGAGGTGGATTAACTCGATTATATCCTCTCCCTCTTATTGGCAAGTAAAGGGGGTTACTTTTTAATGAAAATTTAATCATTTAGGCTATGGTAAAGTCATGGCAAAATATATGCTGTCCCAGGGTGCGGCTCTCAATTATTGACACAGTGATAAAGTGCGATCGCCTTTCCCGTAGACCCTCCACCAGTCAGTTAGGGGAACCCAAAAAATCCCAAAAATCCCCCCATTTTTCCTTGACAAATCTCCGAACTTGACCTATACTTAGAGAATGGGAATCCGTGCCGACATATATATCGCTTTTCTGGGACTTTTCCATGTCAAAGTCGGAGCAGTTAGCGAACCACCCCGACACCATTAATTAATCAGCCAGCCAGTCTACTTATTAATCAGTTTTAGCAACTTCAAGCCAGACTCCCGACCCCCTCCACAAACCGAAAGATACTACTATCTTCCAAGTTCAAACTCGTCACACCCTCAATAATACCGACAATTTTATCAGTCTCGCCAATTTGGTAAATAGCAGTAGCATTAGTAAATCCCAGGGGTAAATCCCCTATGCGATAGTTAGTAGCATTACCCAACAAAACCATCACATCTTGATTCATCTCCCAATCAGCCACCACAGTATAACCCTCACCGGGAAGCATCACAAAAGTATCATTTCCCTCTCCCCCATTCAACGTATCAATTCCCTCGGAACCCCCATACAAGATATCATTCCCCTTATCACCAAACAACAGAGAATTACCCTCACCCGCCACTAGAGTATCATGACCTTGACCGCCATAGAGAGTATCACCAGAGCTACCACCAAACAGGATATCATCATCCTTATTTCCCAACAAAGCGTCACGACCGGAACCCCCAACTAAAGTATCATTTCCCTGACCCCCAAATAGGGTATTATTTCCTTGCTGTCCATCGAGGTAGTCATCCCCTTCAAAACCTAGTAAAGTTTCATCAGAATCACTACCCATAATCACATCATCCCCATCACTACCAAACCACTGATTAGGGAAAGGTTGAGTAATCGAGTTATTAGCAGAAAGTGGCGGCGCTTCCGGTATTGCAGGTATCACCTCACCCACATCAACCAGTAAATTAATCGGTTCCATGACTGGGGGTTCCGGTTCACTCACAGTTTCCGTATCCTCGGAAGCCTCAGGAGAACTCACAGAAGGAAAACTCGGAAATTGAATCGGCACAAAAATCGGTTGTTCAAAGACTTCGGGTTCCTCAACAACTAGTTCGGTTTCCGGCTCCTCAACAATAGGTTCGGGTTCGGTTTCCGTTTCCGGTTCCTCAACAATAGGTTCTGGTTCGGTTTCCGTTTCCTCAACAATAGGTTCTGGTTCTGGTTCCGTTTCCGGCTCCTCAACAATAGGTTCTGGTTCGGGTTCCGTTTCCGGCTCCTCAACAATAGGTTCTGGTTCCGTTTCCGGTTCCTCAACAATAGGTTCTGGTTCGGGTTCGGGTTCGGGTTCGGGTATCAGATCAAATGCCTGGATTGCCATACTATAGTTATAAGCATCAACTTCATCAACACCATATACGTGAATATGATAGGTTCCTGGTTCGAGTTCATTTAGGCTAATCCGATCTTGATTACCAGATTCAATCAAAACCCCTTCGGCATCATACAGGTCTAATCCTACCTCTTGATTCATATAAGGATACAAACGCCAAATTAAGATATCATAACTTACTCCTCCCGGCTGATTGATCTCAAACTTGAACCAGTCAGAATCACCAGAATGAATACTAAGATCACCCGAAGAATTCCATTCATTGTCTGAGAGCAAACCCAAATCTGTAGCCATTTCAAGACTGTCATTGGGTTCAAAATCATCTGGAATTACTGCCATGGGAGGCTCAATGATCAGAGTATAGTCATGATTTGTTGCTCCCTCATCGCCATACACCTGAACATAGTAAGTTCCAGCTTCAAGTGCCTCTAAACTAATCCGCTCCCCATCACCACTAATGGAAGTGTCAATCAAGACTCCTTCAGCATCATACAGGGCAAAATTCAGATAGTTACTAGAGTAGTCATAGTGCCTAACTGAGACATAATCACCTACTCGTCCAAACCTATCTATCTCAAACTTAAACCAATCCGAGTCTCCAGAGTGAATACTCAAGGCATTCCAGAAATAAGAGGGAGGATCAAATCCATGTGAGAATACAGAAGTCCACCAATCCTTTGACAAAAATCCCAAATCTGTGGCAGTTTCCATACTATCGTTAGGTTCAAACCTGTCTGGGAATGCCTCTAGGGGAGCCTGAATATTGATGCTATATTCAGGGTTAATTGCTCCGTCATCGCCATAGACCTGGATATGGTAAGTGCCAGCTTCCAGTCCTTCTAGGCTGATCGAAGTACCACTGGTTGAATCTTCAATCAGGACTCCCTCAGCATCATACAGGGCAAAATTCAGGTTGTAACCACGGTATGAGGCGGAGATTAAAACATAATCATAGGTTCCGCCAGTCTCAGTAATATCAAACTTGAACCAGTCTGAGTCCCCAGAGTGAATACTCATACCACTCCATGAACTAGACGGGTATGGTAGAGTGTCATAACAGTACAACTCATCTTTTGGATATAAGCCTAAATCGGTGGCGGTTTCCAGACTATCGTTAGGTTCAAATTGATCTGGTTCATCTTCGGTCCTAGTGATATCCCAGGGAACGTTAATAGAGAGACTGTATTCAGGATTAAGAACACCCTCATCGCCATATACCTGGATATAGTAAGTTCCGGCTTCTCGTCCCTCTAAACTAATTCCCGACAAATAATAACTAATGCCAGTTTTCATCAAGACTCCCTCAGCATCATATAGGGAGAATTTTAGGGGTTCATTAGAGTAGGAGGAACGAATTGATACGGAATTATACCCTCTTCCGGTTTGAGCCATCGCAAACTTAAACCAGTCGGAGTCTTCAGCATGAATACTGAGACCAGACCAGGTATTATCTTCAGATAGTAAGCCTAAATCTGTAGCTGTTTCCAGACTATCGTTAGGTTCAAATTCATCTGGGGTAATAGTTCTATCCCAGGGAACGTCGATATAAAGGCTATAGTCAGGGTTAGTAATACCTTCATCTCCATAAACCTTAATATGGTAAGTACCGGCTTCTAGTCCCTCTAAACTAATATACTCCCAATCATCACTACTGGAAGTCTCAATCAAGACTCCCTCAGCATCATACAGAGAGAAATTTAGGGGGTCATCGTAATCGGAACGAATTGATACGGAATTATACCCTCTTCCGGTATTGGCGATCGCAAACTTAAACCAATCCGAGTCTTCGGCATCAATACTGAGACCATACCAACGATTTGATTCAGATAGCAACCCTAAATCGGTGGCGGTTTCCAGACTATCGTTAGGTTCAAATTCATCTGGGGTAATAGTTCTATCCCAGGGAACGTCGATATAAAGGCTATAGTTAGGACTAGTGATGCCTTCATCCCCATAAACTTGAACATGGTAAGTTCCTGCTTCTAGTCCCTCTAAACTAATAAACGACAGCTCTTCATCACTGTTGGAAGTGTTAATCAAGACTCCCTCAGCATCATACAGAGAGAAATTTATGGGGTCATCGTAATAGTACCAACAATGAATTGATACCCAATTCTCATATCTTCCGGTATCGGCGATCGCAAACTTAAACCAGTCCGAGTCTCCAGAATGAATACTGAGGTTATCCCAACAATTCCATTCAGATAGCAAGCCTAAATCTGTAGCTGTTGCCAGACTATCGTTAGGTTCAAATTCATCTGGGATAATCTCGAAGAGAGCTAGATCATCCCCCAAATTACCTTCAGATAGCAAGTTTAAATCGGTGGCGATTTCAATGGTATCATTTTCAATGGTATCATTGGCTTCAAATTCATCTGAGGTGATAGTTATGTCCCAAGGAGCATCGATCCAGAGGCTGTAGCTAGAGCTAGTGTCTGCATCATATCCATAAACCTGAATATGATAAGTTCCCGCTTCTAGTCCCTCTAAACTAATATCCTCCCAATCATCACTACTGGAAGTCTCAATCAAGACTCCCTCAGCATCATAGAGGGCAATATTTAGGTTTTCATCGTACCCAGAATGAATTGATAGGACATTATAAGCTCTTCCGGTTTGAGCGATCGCAAACTTAAACCAATCTGAGTCTCCAGCATGAATACTGAGACCAGACCAGTTATTCCATTCAGATAGCAAGCCTAAATCGGTGGCGGTTTCAATACTATCGTTAGGTTCAAATTCATCAGGTGTACGATCCCAGGGAGCTGTGATGCTAAGGCTATAATTAGGGTTAGTGCTACCAGGATCTCCATAAACCTTAACATGGTAAGTTCCAGCGTCTAGCCCCTCTAAACTAATTGTACGCACATCATAGTTATTAACTAAAATGTCAATCAAGACCCCCTCAGCATCATACAGGGCAAGATTTAGGTTTGGATCTAAGTAGACAACGGGAGCATCTAGGTAATCATAAAATCCCATAGGAATAATTGATACATGATCATCAGGTCTTCCAGTATCGGCGATCGCAAACTTAAACCAGTCGGAGTCTCCCTCATGAATACTGAGACTATACCAGTCATTCAATTGAGATAGCAACCCTAAATCGGTCGCGGTTTCGAGACTATCATTAGGTTCAAATTCATCTGGGATGATATTGTTGACAGCTTCATCAGGCATTTTAATTTCTCCATGAAACGAAATGTATTTAATGTCTATTCGTCCCCTCAGTCACGGTGATGGGTATACTTGAGAAATCGGACACGACAAACCCGACTCAAGATTTCCTTAAACTTCTACCCTGAGTCACGTTTTTTATATAGATTCAACCGCTGGTTTCTTTGCTGTTAGCAGGAGATGTGGTAGGTATTGATTCACCCCCACCCATAACCCAAGAGGGTTCCGACTTTGATCGCTGTTTCTCTACTTGTTTCTCAAAAGCACGCCGTCTACCAAATTGGTTTGATTATCAGTAGATTAGCTTGATTATATCCTATCAATCCAGTTGGGAAGTTATCCGATGAATTTTTAAGGAAAATTTAATCATTTAGGCTATGGTAAAGTCATGGGAAAATCTATGCTGTCCCAGGGTGCGGCTCTCAATTATTGACACAGTGATAAAGTGCGATCGCCTTTCCCGTAGACCCTCCACCAGTCAGTTAGGGGAACCCAAAAAATCCCAAAAATCCCCCCATTTTTCCTTGACAAATCCCCGAACTTGACCTATACTTAGAGAATGGGAATCCGTGCCGACATATATATGGTATTTTAGGGGTTTGTCGGTGGTAAGGAAAAGCGAAAAGGTTTGTTAACAGTGGTGAAAGGGCGATCGCCTTGAGGAGAAGAGGGGAAGGGGAGAAGGGGTAGAGATAGCGATCGCCCGAAAAGAAACGGTTGTGTGGTTGTTGATGGTTAGGTAGTGGGAGAGGGGGCTAGTGGCAGTGACGAACTGAGGAGATTTCCTTAAAATAACAGGTAAGGACTAATCTTCATAAGGAGGAGAACCAATCTCATGAGACTTTTACACACAATGCTGCGGGTCGGCAACTTGGATGAGTCGCTGAAATTTTACTGTGATATTCTGGGAATGAAGCTGCTGCGACAGAAAGATTATCCTGGGGGAAAGTTTACCCTAGCCTTTGTGGGATATGGGGATGAAGCTGATCATAGTGTCATTGAACTGACCTATAACTGGGGCGTTGATAGCTACAACCTGGGGGACGGTTACGGCCATATTGCCCTCGGTGTGGATGATATTTATAGCACCTGTGAGCAAATTCGGGCAGCAGGGGGTAAAATTAGCCGAGAACCAGGGCCGATGAAACACGGATCAACAGTGATTGCTTTCGTGGAAGACCCGGACGGGTATAAAGTTGAATTGATTCAACTGGGAACCCAGGGCTCGGCTGAGGCAAGTAAACAGTTAGCAGTAAACAGTTAAGATCTGAACGGATAAGGTGATCGATTGCCCATAGTAGGATAAAATCCTTGGGGCAATCGGCTCTGGTGGTCCCCAGAAAAATACATCGGCAACATCTATTTGAGAGTCATAATTCCCCGTTCCCTATTTGGTGTCAATAAAAATAAGCAATGCAACCGACCGATCCGAGTAAATTTACAGATAAAGCCTGGGAAGCGATAGTAAAATCCCAAGATGTTGCTCGTCGCTTCCAAAATCAGCATTTAGAAGTGGAGCACGTGGCGATCGCCGCCTTAGAACAAAATGGACTGGCTAATAATATATTAGGGCGGGCTGGTTTTAATCCCGAACAGGTCCAGCAACAATTAGAAGCCTTCACCAAACGGCAACCCCGAGTCGGAACTATTGACCATCTCTACCTAGGTCGTGGGTTAGAATTGATGCTAGATACGGCTGAAGCGACGCGGTCTGCATGGCAAGACCGCTACATTGCTATTGAACACCTGATTATTGCCCTAGCAGAAGATGATCGCGTCGGTCGTAGGATTTTGGGTAGTGGAAACCCCACCAGAGCCACACCAGGAAGACCAGGGTTCGATCGCCCTACCAATGACTCCAAAGCTACAGTCCGGGAGAAACTGGAAGAAGCCATCAAATCCATGCGTGGCAGTGCTAAAGTTGACAACCAGAACCCGGAAAATAGTTATGATGCCCTGAGTAAGTATGGCCGAGATCTAACCGAATTGGCTAAGGCAGGGAAACTAGACCCGGTGATCGGACGGGATGAAGAAATTCGCCGGGTGGTTAGTTGTCTGTCCAGACGAACCAAAAATAATCCGGTGTTAATTGGAGAACCGGGAGTCGGTAAAACAGCGATCGCCGAAGGGTTAGCCCAACGCATTGTTAACGGAGATGTGCCAGAGTCCCTCAAAAACCGCCAGTTGATTTCCCTGGATATGGGTAGTTTAATCGCCGGAGCCAAATATAGGGGGGAATTTGAAGAAAGACTGCGATCGGTATTGCGGGAAGTTACCCACTCCGACGGTCAAATAGTCCTGTTTATCGACGAACTACATACCGTCGTGGGGGCAGGATCGGGTTCTGGAGGTTCGGGAATGGATGCCGGAAACCTGCTTAAACCTATGTTAGCCCGGGGAGAATTGCGCTGTATCGGTGCTTCTACTGTTGATGAATACCGTAAGCATATCGAAAAAGACCCAGCCCTAGAAAGACGATTTCAACAGGTCTATGTTGATCAACCTAGTCCAGAGGATACCGTGTCAATCCTGCGGGGGTTGAAAGACCGTTACGAACGCCATCACGGGGTCAAAATTACTGATTCCGCATTGGTGGCGGCGGCAATGCTGTCCGCGCGATATATTAGCGATCGCTTCCTTCCTGATAAGGCGATCGACCTAGTAGACGAAGCCGCCGCCCAGTTGAAAATGGAAATCACCTCCAAACCCGTGGAGTTAGAACAAATTGAGCGTCGCCTCATGCAGTTGGAGATGGAAAAACTCTCCGTCGAAGGGGAAAGCCAAAGAAGTACACCCCCACGCACAGGGGAACAAGATCGAACTGCTGATCTGGGTTTAAATATGCGTATCCAATCCCTACTGCAAGAAATTAACACCCTCAAAGACAAGCAGAAAACTCTATCGTCCCAGTGGCAGAGTGAAAAGGAACTCCTCGAAGCTATTAACCGCCTCAAAGAAGAAGAAGAAAAACTGCGGGTGCAAATTGAACAAGCCGAACGCGCTTATGATCTCAATAAAGCAGCTCAGTTAAAATACGGCCGCTTAGAGACTCTTCACCACGACCGAGAGGCGCGGGAGGCAGAATTGTTAAAATTGCAGGCTCAGGGGTCTTCCTTGCTGCGAGAGCAGGTGACAGAAGCCGATATTGCTGCCATTGTCGCTAAGTGGACGGGGATTCCCGTTAATCGCCTGTTGGAGTCCGAACGACAAAAATTATTACAATTGGAATCCCATTTACATCGGCGCGTAATTGGTCAGCAGGAAGCCGTGGAAGCTGTATCTGCCGCTATTCGCCGCGCTAGGGCGGGGATGAAAGACCCCGGACGGCCTATCGGTTCGTTTCTGTTTATGGGACCCACAGGGGTCGGTAAAACTGAGTTGGCTAGGGCTTTGGCGGAGTTCCTCTTTGACAGCGAGGAAGCTATGATTCGCATTGATATGTCCGAATATATGGAAAAACACGCTGTCTCTCGGTTGGTGGGTGCGCCTCCGGGATATGTGGGCTATGACGAAGGCGGACAACTATCAGAAGCGGTCCGCCGCCATCCCTATTCAGTGATTCTATTTGATGAGGTGGAAAAAGCTCATCCTGATGTCTTTAATATCCTCTTACAAGTATTGGATGATGGCAGAATTACTGACTCCCAAGGACGATTGGTGGATTTCCGCAATACGGTAATTGTCATGACTAGCAATATCGGCGGTGAGTATATTCTGGGGGTGGCTGGGGATGACTCTCGCTATGGGGAAATGTCTGCTTTGGTTATGCAGGCTTTGCGATCGCATTTCCGACCCGAATTTTTGAATCGGGTAGATGAAATTATCCTCTTCCACACCCTCAGTAAAGCTGAATTGCGCGATATCGTTGCCATTCAAATGCATCGCCTCCAAAGACTTTTGGCTGATCAAAAAATTGCTCTGGATTTATCACCTGCTGCTATTGATCATGTGGCTGATGTGGGTTATGATCCTGTTTATGGGGCTAGACCTCTGAAACGGGCGATTCAACGGGAGTTGGAAAATCCGATCGCTAACCTGATTTTAGAGCAGAAGTTTGTCACGGGCGATACTATTCAAATTCAGGTGAAAGATGGAACACTCACTTTTGATCATCCCTTGAAGACACCAGAAGCCCCATTAAATCAGGGTCAGTTGACCATGTTACCAGTGGCAGTCAACAGCCCAGGCGATGATAATTAAAATCTTTAAGTGTGCCGTCTCTATCTCGAATTGCCAAGGAAGACTCCCGTGGAAAGCCTAGCAGAATAGCGATAGTGTTAATATCCTACGATAGGAAGTTAATCATGATCCAGTTAACAGTAGCAATTCCTACCTATAATGGGGAAAACCGGTTGCCAGAAGTGCTCGAACAGTTGCGATGTCAAAGGGCGACCGAAAGCATCCGTTGGGAAGTTCTCGTCGTGGATAATAATAGTTCCGATGGTACGGCAGCAGTGGTACAGCAGTTTCAGAAGGACTGGCCCCAAGAAGTCCCCCTGCGATATGTGTTAGAAACTCAACAGGGTTTAGCATTTGCGAGGAAGCGATCGGTGTCTGAGTCCCAAGCTGAGTTGATCGGTTTTTTGGATGATGACAATATACCTGAATTAAATTGGGTAGCTGAGGCGGTTAGATTTTCTCAAGAAAACCCAAAGGCGGGAGCCTATGGTAGTCAAATTCACGCCATATTTGAGGTAGAACCGCCCCCTAACTTTAATCGAATTAAACCATTTTTCGCCATTACGGAATTAGGGAAAAATCCGAGGCTTTATAATGCTCGAAAAAATCTCTTGCCTCCAGGAGCAGGGTTAGTTATTAGGAGAGAGGTCTGGAGTGAATTTGTGCCAGACAAATGTATCTTGAGTGGTAGAGTTGATGGCAGTATGTTGGGCGGAGAAGATATAGAGGCTTTATCCTATATTCAACGCAAGTCCGACTGGGAAATTTGGTATAATCCCCAAATGCAGGTCGATCATAAAATTCCTAGAAAACGTTTGGAGATTGAGTATTTGATACCCTTATTTCGGGGAATTGGATTAAGTCGTTACGTCACTCGTACAGCGGGAGTTAAGCCAATTTTAAAGCCTGTTTTAACAACAGCGTACTTGGCAAACGACTGTCGAAAATTGCTGCTTCACGTCCTCCGTTACGGTGTGTCGGATCTGGATGATATTGCTGCTTGTGAACGAGCCTTATTAATGGGGAGTTTAAACAGCTTTTTTTATTTGTGGTATAACGGTTACTTAAAGCTAGACAAAAAAACAGCAACTCTGCTAATACTACTGTCAGTGCAGTTGTTCATGAGTAACCAGAATTTGCTCTCAGCTTGCACTACTCCCTAAGCAAACATATTAACAGTTTCAATACCTCCAATCTAGTATATCTTATGCTAGGACATCTCAAGTCTTCATTTGGTCCCAGTTATCCCACCAACTAGTACAAACTTTAGTTATGACCCAGGATTCATTTTCTCTCACGGTAGCTATTCCGACCTACAATGGAGCGCAACGCTTACCCGAAGTATTAGAGGCACTTCGTCATCAAAGCCATAGGTCAAAAATTGACTGGGACATTGTGGTTATTGATAATAATAGCACTGATACAACTCATCAAGTGATTCAAGCTTATCAAAGCAACTGGGAGAAACATTATCCCCTCACCTACTATTTTGAACCCAAGCAAGGACCAGCTTTTGCTAGACAACGAGCAATTAAAGAAGCAAAAGGACTTTATATCGCTTTCCTAGATGATGATAATATTCCAGCAACAAGCTGGATTTCCTCTATCTATGAATTTAGCCAAAACTACCCCCAAGCGGGAGCATTTGGCGGACAAATTAACGGCGAATATGAAGTAAAACCTCCTGAAAACTTTAAACAAATTGCCGCATTTTTAGCGATTGGCGAACATGGCAATCAACCCTTTCGCTTTGACCCAGATAATTTAATATTACCACCAACTGCTGGATTAGTGGTTAAAAAACAGGCTTGGCAAGAAGCTGTTCCGAAAACCCCTCAACTTGTTGGAAGTCAGAGGAATTTTTTGGCGCGAGGAGACGATTATGAGTTATTGCTTTATCTACACAAACAAGGCTGGGAAATTTGGTATAATCCCCAGATGCACATTAACCATAAAATTCCCGCGTTTCGATTAGAACGCAATTATTTATTATCCTTAGCGCGTGCCTGTGGTTTAGCCACTTTTCAGTTACGGATGATTAATGCTAAAACCATAGACAAGCCAGTGATTTTTGTCAGGACAATTTTGGGCAATCTCCGCCGTATTATTAAGCAACGACTGAAGTATGGAGAAATGCTGAAAAGTGAACTAATTCCAGCAGTTGAAATGGAATTTTATCGGGGTAGTATGATGAGTGTCTTGGTTGGGCTCAACAATGTCTGGAATGCTAAATTCGGGTCTGTAGAAAAGTCAGAGGATCAATAAAATGCCCCAAATATCAATAATTATTCCTGCCTATAATGCTGATAAGACGATTAAGGAAACCATTGATTCCGTTATCAATCAGACCTTTAAGGATTTTGAAATAATTATAATTAATGATGGGTCTACTGATAGAACATTAGATATTATTTCCAGTATTAATGACCCGCGTATTCAAGTATTTTCTTATCCCAATTCAGGGGCTTCTGTTAGTCGAAATCGAGGATTTTCTAAAGCCAGCGCTCAGTATATTGCTTTCTTAGATGCTGACGATTTATGGACCTCTGATAAATTGGAATTACAATATGCAGCACTTGAAGCAGATCCAGAAGCATCTGTAGCCTATAGCTGGACAAATTATATTGATCAATATGGTGAATTTTTATACCCGGGATTTCATCAAAGCTATCAAGGCGATGTTTATTCCATATTATTAGTGAAAAACTTTCTGGAAAATGGTTCTAATCCTTTAATTACCCGTCATGCTTTATCAGCAATTGGAGGTTTTGATGAGTCTTTGAAGGGTGGGCAGGATTGGGATTTATATTTGCGTTTAGCTGCCCAGTATAAATTTGTTTGTATATCTCAAGCGCAAATCTTATACCGCATATCTGAGCATTCGATTTCCTCTAATATTGAGCGTCAATAATCTTCCTGCTTATTGGTACTTAACAAAGCGTTTAACAATGCTCCCAGCTCCTTAAAAAATCTGAAAAAAGATAGCCTTTCACACTTATATAGTTATCTAACTTTTAAATCACTTGAATCGCCATTAACGAGAAAAAAAGCAAGGATAGGAGCGAGATGTTTTTGGATGTCTATTTACCACGATCCTGGTTTGATCAAACGTCGCTCACGTATGATGGCTATCGTATTTGTGAAAATCATGGTAGGTCTGATGTTACCCAACGGACAGGCTGAACCTTTACTTAAATTCGTTAAAGAATTTAAAGGATTTTTCCCCACAACTCATAACTCTAAAAATTTATCTCATTAGCCACATGAGTGATACTGTCAAAATCTACGCAGTTACTATAATTAGCGATCTACAGCACACCTTCCATGGATCTCGTTTTGATGGCCTCATTTGAGAATTATCGTCTGATCATTCCTTTCCTGGGTCTGATTCATGGGTCTGATGCTACCATATATATCGATTGTCCATGATCCATGGTTGATATACGGAAATCCGAATCATCTCATGGGGGTGATCCATGCCCATGATGTCATGGCGATCGCCCAAGATCAGGAAATGATAACTATGTATATGTGAGAAATAACGCCCATGACCGTACTTGAACAGGGAACAATCACGATCCATACTGAAAATATCTTCCCGATTATCAAGAAATCTCTCTATACTGATCATGAGGTATTCTTGCGGGAATTGGTTTCTAACGCGGTAGATGCGATCGCTAAATTAAAAATGGTGGCCCGCACCGGAGAATATTCCGGGGACATCAGCAACCCACAAATTACCATTGCGATCGACAAAGACGCTAAAACCCTATCTGTTAGTGATACTGGTATCGGTCTCACCGCCGACGAGGTTAAAAAATATATTAACCAAGTCGCCTTTTCCAGCGCCGAAGAATTTATCCAAAAATACCAAGCCACCGACGGAGAAGCCATCATCGGCCACTTTGGTCTAGGGTTTTACTCCTCATTCATGGTAGCCAAACAAGTAGAGATCGACACCCTCTCCTACAAAGAAGGCGCAGAAGCCGTCCATTGGACCTGCGACGGTTCCCCAGAATTCAAATTAGAAGATTCTGCCCGCACCACCCGTGGGACTACCATCACCCTCACCTTGATGGATGATGAATTAGAGTATCTCGAAACCAGTCGCATTCAGCAACTGATTAAAACCTATTGCGACTTTATGCCCGTCCCCATTATTATGGACGGCGAAACCATCAACCGCCACACAGCGCCCTGGCGTGAGTCTCCCAATAACCTCACCAAAGAAGATTATTTAGACCTTTATCGTTATCTGTATCCTTTCCAAGAAGAACCCCTGCTGTGGGTTCACCTGAACACTGACTATCCCTTCATTGTTAACGGTATTCTATACTTCCCCAAACTGCGGCCTGATGTTGATGTCACCCAGGGCAATATTAAACTATTTTGTAATCAGGTTTTTGTCAGCGACCACTGCGAGGAAATTATCCCGAAATTCCTGATGCCTTTGCGGGGTGTAATTGACAGCACCGATATTCCTTTGAATATCTCCCGTAGCGCCCTACAAACTAACCGCACAGTCCGCAAAATTGCTGACTATATCGCCAAAAAAGTAGGCGATCGCCTCAAAGAATTATATCGAGACAATCGCCAAGAATATATCCGTTGTTGGCAGGATGTTGGTACTTTTATCAAGTTCGGTTCCCTCAATGACGATAAATTTAAGAAACAGGTAGAAGAGATTCTCATCTTCCGCAGCACTTATAAACCCCCCACTGAGTCCGGGGAAGCTCAAACCCCAGAAGTACAAGTCCAAAGCGAAGATGGGGATGTTTGGGAAGAAGTGAAAACCGAAAAATCCCTTAGCACTGATGAACAGGGACGCTATTATACTACCCTCAGTGAATACCTAGAACGCAATCAATCCCGCCACGAAAACCGGGTTTTTTACTGCACCGATGAAGCCGCCCAAGCTACATACATAGAACTGCACAAAAGTCAAGGTTTAGAAGTGCTATTCCTCGACTCATTTATCGATACCCATTTTATCAGTTTCTTGGAGCGGGAACACTCAGAGGTTAAGTTTTTGCGGGTAGACTCGGAACTTGATGAGACTCTCATTGAAAAAGATAAGCCAGCCGAAATTGTTGACCCCAAAACTAATAAAACCCGCAGCGAACAAATTAAGGAGTTATTTGAGAAGTCCCTCAATAAGCCACGGGTGAATATTCGCACGGAATCTCTCAAATCTGAGGATACCCCGCCCGCCATGGTTTTACTACCGGAAGCCATGCGCCGTTTACAGGATATGACCGCCTTATTGCAACAGCAGAAGGCTGATTTCCCCGAAGACCATATTTTACTGGTAAATACTGCTCACCCTCTCATTCAAAATCTGGCTAATTTAAGTCAGGGTAGCATTATTCAAGAGGGCGGTTCTTCCCCCTCAGAAGAGTTGGCAAAAATGATTTGTCACCATGTTTATGACTTAGCATTAATGGCTCAAAAAGGCTTTGATGCTGAAGGAATGAAGGATTTTGTTGAACGTTCTAATCATGTTTTAACTCGGTTAACAGAACGGGCCATGTAAACATTAGGGGACAATTCACTAATTGTCCCCACCAGATAGGGGAATTTGGTGATATATCCTGGTCATGATCACACCGAAAGGTTAAAATCTTTAATAAAGCCGGATTAGATTTAACCAACCCTATGGATACAAAAGCATTTAGACGTTCACTCCAACAGTCAGACACCTACCACCGCAAAGGCTTCGGTCATCAGGAAGAGGTGGCGGGTGTCATGGACAGCGCCTACCAAAGTAGCTTAATTCAACAAATTAGACAAAATAACTATATCCTGACCCAAGGTAATGTGACCATCCGGTTAGCAGAGGCTTTCGGCTTCTGCTGGGGGGTAGAAAGGGCTGTGGCTATGGCTTACGAGACTCGCCAACACTTCCCGACTGAAAGAATATGGATCACTAATGAAATTATCCATAATCCTTCAGTTAATCAACATTTGCGGGATATGAATGTTGAGTTTATCCCGGTCAATGACTCCCACAAAGATTTTTCGGTGGTGGGTAGTGGTGATGTGGTTATCCTTCCTGCTTTTGGGGCGAGTGTTCAGGAAATGCAAATCCTGAATGATAAGGGGTGTAAAATTATTGATACTACCTGTCCCTGGGTTTCTAAGGTTTGGAATACGGTAGAAAAGCATAAGAAAAAACAGTACACCTCGATTATTCACGGTAAATATAAGCATGAAGAAACTGTGGCTACCAGTTCTTTTGCTGATAAGTATTTGGTGCTGTTGAATTTAGAAGAAGCAGAATATGTGGCTGATTATATCCTTAATGGTGGCAACCGTGAGGAGTTTTTGGCTAAGTTCGCTAATGCTTATTCGGCTAATTTTGACCCGGATCGGGATTTGGAATCTGTCGGTATCGCTAACCAAACTACTATGTTAAAAAGCGAAACTGAACAAATTGGGAAGCTGTTTGAACGCACGATGATGCAAAAATACGGCCCGGCTAATCTCAATGAACATTTCCAAAGTTTCAATACTATCTGTGATGCTACCCAGGAACGTCAAGATGCGATGATTGGGTTATTAGAAGAAAAGCTGGATTTAATGGTAGTGATTGGCGGTTTTAACTCTTCTAATACGACTCACTTGCAAGAGATGGCGATTGAACGGGGTATCCCTTCTTATCATATCGATAGCAGCGATCGCATTCTTGAGGGAAATCAAATTCAACATAAACCCCTTAATAAAGACTTGGAAATGGCGACAAAATGGCTCCCAGAAGGAGAAATTATTGTCGGTGTAACCTCTGGTGCATCCACCCCTGACCGGGTAGTGGAAGAGGCGATTCAAAAAATCTTCGCTCAGAAAGCCTTAGCGGTGGCAGTGTAGTTATTATATCCCCCCTTGGGCATAATTTGCGGATGCTCCGGTAGGTATAAATGCTGTAAATGTTATGCGATCGCCAAACCGGAGTATAATCAAAAAATACATTGTTCTTATCACAATTTGGAGAAAATAAAACCATGACTTTGCGATTAGGTGATACCGTCCCTAACTTTACCCAAGCCTCTTCAGAAGGGGATATTAACTTCTATGATTGGGCTGGGGATAGCTGGGTTGTCCTGTTCTCTCATCCAGCAGACTATACCCCTGTTTGTACCACAGAATTAGGCACTGTTGCTAAACTCAAACCAGAGTTTGATAAACGCAATGTTAAAGTAATCGCCCTCAGTGTGGATGATGCGGACTCCCATAAAGGTTGGATTGGTGATATCAACGAGACTCAGCAAACTAATATTAACTACCCGATTTTAGCTGATAGCGATCGCCAAGTATCGGATCTTTACGATATGATTCACCCCAACGCTAACGCATCTTTAACCGTTCGTACTGTTTTCGTCATTGACTCTAACAAAAAGTTACGCCTGACCCTAACTTATCCCCCTAGTACCGGACGTAATTTTAGCGAAATTTTGCGGGTGATTGACTCCTTACAACTCACCGACAACTACAGTGTGGCTACCCCTGCTGATTGGCAAGATGGGGAAGATTGTGTGATTGTGCCTTCCCTCAAAGATCCGGAAGAACTCCAACAGAAATTTCCCAAAGGTTACAAGGAAATTAAGCCCTATTTACGCATGACTCCTCAACCAAATAAGTAGGATATTTAGCCTTTAAAATATGGGATGAGTGGATAGATTCAAAAGTGCTATAATTTTGAGAATCTCTCATCCCTTAATTGTCACCCCACCTTTGAAAAACCCAACCTTTGAAAAAATTAGCAATGGATATTAAACGTGGCTTTGTAGAAGCTGTGGGAAACACTCCCTTAATCAGATTAAATAGTTTTAGTGATGAGACAGGTTGTGAAATTTTAGGAAAAGCAGAATTTTTAAATCCTGGCGGTTCTGTTAAAGATAGGGCGGCTTTATATATTATCGAAGATGCCGAAAAAAAAGGTTTGCTAAAACCCGGTGGCACAGTGGTAGAAGGTACCGCCGGAAATACAGGTATTGGTCTAGCCCATATTTGTAATGCTAAGGGCTATAAATGCGTCATTGTCATACCTGAAACTCAATCTGTGGAAAAAATGGAAGCCTTGAGAACTTTGGGCGCTGAAGTGCGTGCAGTTCCCGCTGTTCCCTATAAAGACCCTAATAATTATGTGAAATTATCGGGACGTTTGGCGGCGGAAATGGATAATGCAATTTGGGCGAATCAGTTTGATAATTTAGCGAACCGGGAAGCGCATTATCAAACCACTGGACCGGAAATTTGGTCTCAAACTGACGGTAAAATTGATGCTTGGGTGGCGGCTACAGGTACGGGGGGAACCTTTGCGGGGGTGTCTCTGTTTTTGAAGGAAAAAAACCCGAATATTAAAACTGTGGTGGCTGACCCGATGGGTAGTGGTTTATACAGTTATGTGAAAACTGGTGAAATTCAACCCCAGGGAAACTCAATTACTGAGGGAATTGGTAATAGTAGGATTACTGCTAATATGCAGGATGTTCCTATTGATGATGCTATACAAGTTGATGACCAGGAGGCGGTGCGCGTGGTTTATCAGCTCTTAGAAAAAGATGGGTTATTTATGGGAGGGTCTGTTGGTATTAATGTCGGTGCGGCGATCGCATTAGCTAAACAAATGGGACCCGGACATACCATTGTTACTGTGTTATGTGATGGCGGCGGACGTTATCAATCTAAACTCTACAATAAACAATGGTTGGCTGAACGGGGACTATTACCAGTCAGTTAAAATTTACCCTCATCGGGAATCGGATTAGCTAGGGTTTAGGGCTGAATTTCCCATGATTGGGGCTGATTATCGGGGATGTTTAGCAAGTCCTATTCCCTATCTTTCCACAACTCTCAATCAATGTAATTTTGGCGATCGCTATAGTCACCGCTTGGCTGATTTTTGCCCCTTCTGGCGTGAGATTTTCGCCTCTGTAGATACATTTAGGAACCAGTAGGGTTGAGACTCCCGCCGCCTCTAATGCTGCGGCTTCCGCGACGCTGGGGGTGGTGATTTTTTGCTGTACCACCATGGAAGGATTGGGAACCTTGACACCCTGCAATTGTTGGGGTGAAAATGTCTGTAAAATCCAGTGGCGATCGCTACATAATTCTACTAACCCTCCTTCATCAGCCTTTCCCTCTATGGTAGCAATCCCAATGATAGCATCTTCCGCTAATTGATGTTCCTGAAATACCTGTTTAATAGCGGTTTCTATCACGAGTCTGGGGGTGTGACGTTGACAACCTATACCGACCCACAAAACCTTCTGAGACGATGATATTTTTAGCCACAGGTTTGTCATTAATTCACAAAAAGGGTGATTCTATATACCATTACCCTCATTTTAGCAAACTTTTATCTCATGGAAAAAATGATTAAGCGCCTACTACATGACCCACCTCCGTTAAGTGAAACGACGACGAAAACGGCGATCGTGATAATGGAGTTTTTTCCGATTACACTCCCAGCAGAGGGTCTGTAAATTACTCAGGTCATTACTTCCCCCCCTAGCCAATGCAATAATATGGTCAATCGTTAGCCGCGCCTCTTTATTGGTTTTTCCGCAACTTTGACAAGTAAAATTATCTCGTTCATAAACATATTTACGAACAGCCGGAGGGAAAGGAATGCGGGGTGTTTTACTCATGTTTATTTCCTGGTTTGGGGTTTCTATAGCCAACAATCAACGGAGGGGTTAGCTTCAGCCAGATACCAGCATAACCAACCCCTACAAAACTTTTACTCGCTCATCACCGGATTTTTCTCTGTTGGTGTAAACTCAGCATCAAATATTTCTGAGGAAGTCTCCTGCTCATCCTCAATATTATATGATGGTTCTGTATAAGCTGGTTGTTGGTAATTGAAAACCGGATCAAGGTCTGTATCCTTAATAGCTGGTAATTTACCTCGTCCTAAACCCATAGCCACTAAACAATCATTAATCGCTATTACTGAGTCATTATAAGCATCAATTTTCTGCTTAATTTGTTCTTGTAATTTATGATTATCTTCCAGCTTTTCTTCCGCTTCCTGTTCCAAGGTTTTAGCTAAATTAGCTCGTGCCATCTCGTATTGAGAAAAAATCGCCCCAGATTGATGTTTAGCACCCACCTGCAAATTATCATTGAGAGTCAGATTAATCACAGTCCGAAAATGGCGGAGAACTGTTCTTTTAACCTTTTTCTCAAAGTCAATTTTCAGCAGTTGACGAATAGCTGGTTCCGCTTCAACCATCCCTTGATAATCAGCACTATTACAGGCTTCCCGTAACGTTTGACGCAGTTGGAAATGGGGAACTGTTCCCTCTGCATAAAACTCTGGGGTTTCCCGTACATAAGCACCGCATTCGGTCTGAGCCGCACTAATTACAGCATCATGAACTTTACGGTGAAGTTGATTTAACGTAGCATCAATACCGCCATCATTACCCAAAAGACGATATAGATGATGGTAAAAATCAGCTTGATGGACTTGCTCAGTTAACTGTTGGAAAAAGTTAGCCACCAAGGACTCACAGGACTCTACTAGGGTGGCTTTTAAATCATCCGATAAGCTATAAAAAGCCTCCGCTAATATGGCTAATAGAGGAACCACAGCACTATTGGGGTGGTTACTTTGAGCGCGTTTGTAGGCTTCACCCACTGAGAATTTTTGAATCAGTGTATCTAAACGCTCAATCATCTTTCTTTGTAAGTTCCGAAAATCTCGCTCATAAATAGCGTTTTCGTTACTCGCTACAGTGTGATTAAGATGAGCCTTAATATACTGCTCAAATTCATCGCCAATGGTTTTTAAGTCTTGGCTAAGTTGTCGTAATTGTAAATCCTTAATTGCATCGATTTCTTTGGGTTGATTTTCTAAATCCCACCAGTTTTGCAGATAATAAGACCTTAACGAAATGCAGACAGGTCGGAGGTCTTCTGCTAAGGCTTGAAAAAGCTGGGGTCGGCGGTCTTCTGTGAGATAGCGGGTGATATCATCACGAAACTGATCAATCCCACTATCAAGAACTAATTGCTCCATCAAATTGTAGCCGTGAGCATTCAGAATTTGTAGATACTTTTCTTGATGGGTGTCCGCATAACCTATGGCTGGAGTAATGGGAAAGCTACTGCGGGAAAGTTGACCAGAAGTGAAGAAGTAGTTATTAAATTCTACTATAAATTTTGGTGTCTCTTCCGCCTCTGGATTAGAGAGATTACCCTTGGCAAAAATTGAATCTAAACCCCAGCGATCGCTACCATGAGTCTGACGAATTAACTCCCCATAAAACCCTAATAATCCACTGGTTTTATAAACGCGATCGCTACTACTGAATTGAGTATTTAGATGACGGTTTAAACAGTTTTTTAGCTGGTCATCGTACCAAGTCGCATCAATATAATTGAATACATAAAAAACGCGATCGCGAATCCCCGAATTATTCTGAATGCGTTCTAGTAACTGAGTCTCTTCTGAGGTCAGTTCCCCATTAGCTGCTGTTTTAAATACACAGACCACCGCCGAGGTATCAGAATGCTCAATTTTATCATAAGCAATCTGTGTATCTCGTTGGACAGGTGCATCAATTCCCGGAGTATCAATAATTACATTACCATCTTCTAAGAGGGGATGATGGCAGTAATATTCTATCTTTTTAATAACTGCACTATTTTGACTACGACGAGCATATAGGGAGGCTGAATCAACACCATTATCAGCGAGTTCTCCCATAGATAAAATCGTATTATTATGGGCGTTGATTTTATCCCGATTCGCCACAAAACCAGCTAACAATTGTTCCAAGGCTTTCGCTCGTTTGGCGCGCTGATTCCGACTTTCCCCCCCCTCTTGTTCATAGAGTGTTTTCGCCGCTTCCTGGAGTCCTTTCGCTTCCTCTATTTCATGAAGATTCCCAGGAGTTGATAACCCCAATGTTTGACAAAGTTCGTGGACTTGCTCCCGGATTTCTACTTCACTTAAAAAGGTCAGCACTACCTTTTCATCCGATGGAGTAGCAGCATATTCAATGTAGCAAATAGTACCCGTGGCGTGTCCCTGAGCGCTATACAGCAATTCTCGCCCTAACAGAGCGTTAATTAGCATCGATTTTCCTGCACTGAAAGCGCCAGCAAATACAATCTCAAATCTCGGAGAAATCGCCTTTTCTAATGAGGTTCGGACTGCTGATAAATCCTGCGATCGCAAAGATGATTCCTGCAACAATAGCTTAATTACACTATTGACTTGCTGATCCAAATTCTGGCATTGCGGAATATTCACAGACATGATCTGTACCATCCTTTAATATCTTAAAATCGTCCCTGCTAACTACAGCATCACTTTTAGCTATTCCCGAAAAGATTGTGATTTTTTTGGTCTGACAATTACTAGCCACACCAACACTGACTCCCACCATTGGGGAAGCCTGAATCCAGCCACTGTAGTCAGCCAAGACCCTGACACATTATTCTAGGATAAATAGGGGATTGAGTCAACCCCTATAAATAGCAAGTTTTCCCCCTCCTAAGCAGCACCTAATACCTTAATCAGCCATCATCCGTGTTTCTACAGATTGCCATTTATTTAATGCCCAAAAATTATGGGTTAGCCACATTTTAAGGGCGGATAAATGATCTATAAATTTGGGGCAATTTACCCGATTTATTAGAAAGTCAAAAACCGCCCCATCATATAATTAAACCATCACTTTAAATCCAGAATACCCTGAGTTTTAAGTTTAGGGTTAAAGCGGATTTCTTCCTGTAATCCTCGTTTTTCCAAGGCAGATAAAATATTTGCCTCGACTCTTTTGGCGACGGTTTTAAGTAGTTTATCCTTGCCAATTTCATCAAGACTATCAAACTTAGCCACTTCCTCCGAGGTCATTTGTGGCTTGACATCAATAGGTTGATTCCAGCGATCGCTGTGTTCAGCATTACCAGGAGGAACCGAACCATTTTCAGCTATCCAACCATCGCGAATTTCCTCTAGCAGGGTCCGACTAGGGCGATTAATAGTTTGTACTTTCAGCCAATAGCACCCTTCTGGTTCACGCACTAAATGCTGTTTTATGCTTTGGAAAATATCACGAGAATAGCCTACATATTGTAAAATATGTTGTTGATTAAAAATTGCATAAACCCCGATTTTTCCTGATAAAGATTCTGGTAATTTCCCGGAATTATCCAGATAAGCAATAAATTCCAGACCGCTAAGGGGAATCATCTCAGTTGAGGAAGTCATGATTGATTAATTAGGTGCAATGAACAACAATACCACCAGCTAGTTAGCTAGGGCTATAAACAAAGGCATTTAAGCCATTAAACTCGACGATAGATAGCACAGAGGCGACTAGGTTTAAAAATCTTCGCCTGGAACATATAATTAGGCGGAACATTCACAATGATATAATCATCAGAGTGATAATATTCTTCTAATTCCGGTGGCATTCCTTTGGGGGTATTAATGCTGTAGGGGACAGGTTGAAAGAGTAACTCCGTAAATTCTACCCCATTCCCTTCAGTTTGCTGTCGCATTTGGTTGATAAATGTATCACTGGTTAGGAGGCTAAACAGTATGGATTTTGCTTGTGGTTCTAGGGTAAAAGAACCATCAAAATTTTCGATAACTTTTAACTTCATAACTCCCTTTCAAGGCTAGTTGAGCAATCACAGGTAATCTTCCCGTTGTTGACTGTATATTCTAAACCGCTAGGGGGGATATTCCCAAGGGTATAATTGCCCAAAACCTCAAAAATCTGGAGACCGAAAAGAATAATCTCAAAAATAGTGGCTATCTGGCGGACAGTTTGCGTTAGCATAACTCTATAACAGTTTTCTCCAAAATAGCGACAGCCATGCAAACGACAGAACCCTCGCCCCCAACCTCTGAAAATCAGCGAGATTGGCTCAAAATTGCCGAATATGTGTCTGTGGTCGCCTCTGGGGTAGGTTCACTGGTAGCAGCGATTATATTTCGCCCGTTGTTACTGGCGGCGGCTCCTTTAACTGTGGCTGTGGCGTTGAATATCATCAACCGCCAACGGTTTGAGCAGCAAGTGCGACAGAGTACAGATGCAGCGATCGCTGATGTTCGTGCGGTGGTAAAATCCCTTTATGATCAGGTTCAGATGTTACCAGGACCGACAGAGGAAAACAGCGACCTAGATCAAATTACAGAAGTGCTGACGGAATTACAAAGGGTAACTCAGCGTTTAGAACAAAATGCTTTGCGTCATGAGGATTGGGAAGTGATGAATGTTCGGTTTCGGTTAATGGAAAATACCATCAATGATATCAAACAACACCCACCAGCTACCAATTCGGAGCATTTATCCCAACCCTCTGTTTCTCCCGGAAACTTGATTAAACTGGAACAACAACTAGGGATTCTTTACCAGCAGGTCAGGGAACTGCAAAACCATAATCGAGAGATTGTTAAACCCTATTTAAAACGTCTGACTGTCGCGGTCAAAAAACTACAACAAGGTGACAATATACCGAGCTAGTTTAACGGTACTCATCCCCGCAGTCGCCAATAATTTCAAATAGGTTTTTTCCTCGATTGGTGACTTGATGAATTTGCTGCCGATCGCTTTCATCTAGGCTAAAATCAAAAACTCTAGCATTCTCATCAATATGTTGAGAAATGCTTAATCGCGCTCCCACCATGGCTCCCGCTACCGTAGGCTGTTCGAGGATGTAGCGAACCGCCACATTAGCAATACTGACCCCATGGCGATCGCCAATGGATTTTAACACAGTCAGCAACTCTTGAAATAACTTCCAGCCTCCCCAAGCATCAATCATATTTTTATATTTTTTGAGGCTAACAGTTTTTAACATCATAGCCATAGGTTCAGGCTTCCCTAAATACTGTTCCGATAAGAACCCACCACAGAGAACCCCATAGGGAACTAACTTAATATCATGGGTTTGACAGAACTCTACCATAGCCACCAAAGGACGGCGATCGACTAGGGAAAACTGCACCTGATTAGAGACTATTTTAATCCCATTTTCCACAATGACCCGCAAATGTTCAGTATCAAAGTTAGTCAAAGCCAAATGTTTAATTTTCCCCTCGGATTGTAGAATAGTCATCTGTCGCAATGCTTCCAAATAGTTATCATCGCGATAATCCCACCAGTGAAATTGAAGCAAATCCAGACAATCCACATTCATTCTCTTGAGAGAAATATCAATATTTTTCTCAACAATATTGCGAGTCATTTTTTGAGGTCTAGGAACCCATTTAGTAAACGCCTGAATAGTTGATAAGGCTTCCTGACCGCGAGAATTAGCCATTTGTCGCCTAAATTCCCCGATGAAATCTTCCGCCGGTCCATAATGATCCGCCAGATCCCAAGTAGTGTAACCTGCATCATGGTATTGAAACATGGTTTCGATCGCCACCTTGGGGTCAATGCGTCCATGATACCCAGAAACCTGCCACATTCCATTTAAGATACGACAGATATTGAGGTCTTCGGTAAATTGGAATCGAGAAGATGATGTTAACATGGCCAATGAAAGTTCCTTTAAAGGTTTGCTATCCCCCGAATGGGTGAGTTTTATGGAAAAAGTGGGTAATTGCAACAGACCCCTTGCGGTTTCACAATCGAACTGCCATGATGATAACAGAAAGGCACATTACGAGGGTTTCAAAAGGCGAGAAAGTAAGTGTTTATGGGAACACTGCACTTCTGGCCTTTTTTCTTTTTGGGTAATTTTTGGGTAATTCATGGCGATCGCGAAAAAGTGGGTAATTGCAACAGACCCCTTGCGGTTTTACCATGCAACTCCTCTGATAATAACAGAAAGGCACATTACGAGGGTTTCAAAGGGTTGGGAGCATGATTTAATCTCAAATTAGGTTAACATTTTACGGCAATACAGTATAATACCAAGTATGGGTGCGAGACGTTTAGGAGTGAAATAGGGATGCAATGCA
>NZ_JARPLU010000400.1:0-1265 GCF_032349615.1 Limnospira sp. PMC 1279.21
ATATTTGTATCTATACAATTAGATGATTTTTGTCTGGTTGATGATGGTGCGTTACCGAGCGGATTTTTAGGCTAATTATTAGGTAATTAAATTCTCGTCGCCCCTAACACTACCCCTTAGGCTATTTATGGAGAAACCGGGTTTCTTTAATAAATCTTGGCAGAAATGCGCTGTTGTAGAAACCCAGTTTCTTTTCGGGGGTGCGATCGCTTCGCTCTCCAGCCATAGCCATCATCAAAAAATGCACACAATGTTCTTGGAATCAGAGAAAGCGATCGCTCGACCTCTACTTAATTGATATCTTCCGGGGGTGGATGTCGCCCCAGTAATTCTTCTTATGCCCGAATTGCCAACATCGTTGACCGATTCAAATTAAGAACTTTCACCGTTGCTCTACCCGTTGCCGTTAACCCGACGATCGCCTCCACGCCATTCCCAGCAAAATGAGTATTCCATCTTTGTTGGCGAGGATTAAAAATACAGACAACCTCGCCTGTTTCAGGATCCTCAATTTCCTGACGCGCTCCCTTGCGAAGCGAACAGGAAACACAAGCAAGATCTAAATTGTCTGCCGTAGTTTCGCCCCCAGCCACAACGGGAATAATATGGTCGATGTGAAATGTAGCGACTTGACCCACCTGAGAAATCCCGCAATATTCACAACGATTATTGGCTCGCTGAATCACCAAGCGACGGAGAGTAGCTGGAATTTTGGTCATTGATAATTATTGACTCACTCGCGTTGAACGTAACTGTAACAAAGATAAAAATTCCACCAGTTCCACCAGTCCCTCGGCTTCCTGTCTTTCTGCTTGAGACAAAGGATAGCCTTCATCCTGACGATCTAAGAGAAATTGCAATCGATTTTGAACGGCTGGGGGCAGTTGAAAGCGAGTCAGTTCAATGGGAATTTCGACGATTTCGGGCATAAGTGTCGTTAGCCTAGGTCTGTATTTACGATGATTCTATTCTAATCGCCCGATCTGAGAAACCGGGGTTCTTTAATAAATATTAACATAAAACCAAAATTATCGCAGAAACCCGGTTTTTTTTCGGGGGTGCGATCGCCTGGACTAGGAAATCTGAATTAATTTTATAGATTGCCATACAGAATTGCTTGACGAGCATAATATTTGCTATAATAAATAATAGTATCTCCCCTCCCCCCCTTCTGTATATACGGAGTGACCAATGGACACGGCAAAGCTGTTTATGAGTGGGAATAGTCAGGCGGTACTCTTGCCTAAGAGTTATCGTTTTTCTGG
>NZ_JARPLU010000401.1:0-1255 GCF_032349615.1 Limnospira sp. PMC 1279.21
TTAGTCATCTCGTCCTCTCCATTATACGTCCTAAGTGTTCTGTCTTGTGCTATAATTACCGATTACCGATTGTCCATGGCCGATTATCGATGGTTGAAAGGATTAATTTTCGTCGCTGAGAATTTGAGGAACTCGGAAGAAATCCCCTAACAATTAATAATTAATAATTAACAATTAATAATTAATAATTAATAATTAATTACCGATTACCGATTGTCCATGGCCGATTATCGATGGTTGAAAGGATTAATTTTCGTCGCTGAGAATTTGAGGAACTCGGAAGAAATCCCCATCAGGTTCTGGGGCGGCGGCGAGTAAAGCGTCGCGATTTGGATAGGGTTCAAGTTGATCAGGACGGGTGATATTGCTGACATCGATCGCCCGCATAGTAGGGGCGACTTTTTCCGTATCCAGCTCCTTGAGTTGTTCAAAGTAATCCAAAATACCATTCAATTCCTTAGTAAACTTTTCCTCTTCCGAGGGCTGTAGTTGTAAGCGAGCTAAGTGAGCCACTTTGCGGACTTCTTCGCGATCAATCATGCTGGTAATCCAACTCCTATTTAGAAGTAAACATCAATATCACTGCGGCCTGTTGTTTTCAGCCAGTTCTGAGCTTCAATGTAGTTATTAGGAGCGAGACGAATAGCGCGTTTCCAGTATTCTGCCGCTTCCCGATAGGCTTGTTCTGCGGCATCCTCATCTCCCGCTTCTTTGGCGCGATCGCCACGATAGTGGAAAATCACAGCAATATTATTGAGAGCCTGGGGAAGGCGGGGGTTGAGATCAATTGCTTGATGGTAATAATCTAGTGCTTGGTCATGTTCGCCGTTGCTGGTGTGAATCAAACCAATGTTATAGAGGATATAACTGCGATCGTTAGGATCTTGTTCAAGTTTGAGAGCCTCATAATAGTTTTCGAGAGCTTCTGCATATTCTCCATCAGCTTGAGCCGACATTCCATCGCGATAGTAGGCGAAGGCTTCTTTTGCCTCCCGGCTGGTAGGTAGCATTTTCAGAAGCATATCAGCCGCGACCGTAAAAGTCTTATCAATGAAATTATCGTTACGTTGAGTTCTGGGCATATTATAGGAGTCTCCACAGTAGGGGGGCGATCGCTTGGAGTTACCGCATCAGGGGCAAAACCAATATTAAGTTTACACCTTCGTTAATTGCTAGAGCAATCTAACCGGGTATTCTTGTTTCTGATACATTTACGCGACATTTATCCGGCTATTGCCTGACAATGCGACGATAC
>NZ_JARPLU010000402.1:0-1246 GCF_032349615.1 Limnospira sp. PMC 1279.21
TGGAGTTGAGATGCGATCGCTTCATTCTGGGATTGGAGTTGAGATGCGATCGCTTTTATCTGAGATTCTAGCCGTGATTGAGTAGTGGTAAAACCGTCAATTTTCCGGGTGGTCTCATCTAACTGAGATTGCAGGTGAGAGACCATCAACTGTGCGGACTCTACCTGAGACTGAGACAATTGCCAAACCCGCTTGGCGGCGGCAATGCGTTTTTTCTCCTTCTCCAAAAACCCGGAGGGTATCCCACCAATCACAGGGGGATAGGGTGTCAGGTCATAACCACACACCGAACAGGTTTCCACCTCATTTGGTGTATATTCCGTTTCACAAACGGGACATTTCGCCATCATTCCCAACCCGATACATCACGACAACCGGGTGCAGGGAAACCCGGCTTTATGCTACTATAACCCACGGGGAGGAACTAGAAACCCAGTTTCTACCACCAGTGGAGAAGTAAGACTTCGTAGGGTGGGTTGAGTGCGTAACCCACCGCCAATGGAGAGTAGGAGTGGTGTTGACATTTGATTAACATTGTAATGGTGAACGGTGCGTTACATTTCATTAAAGCACCACTAGGGACTGCCTGAAGTGGTTATATGCTACAGGTTACAAGTCTGTGCGCGAGAGAAGACACCACTCTTCGCCGTACCCCAATCACACCCACTTCACCCCACAATTCGGCGATGGCCGGTAGATGGCCACGGCGAGCCGCCGCCGAAAACGTGCAATTAGACCATGATAGATACGACCCATTCACTCGCCATCCCACCTCGTCACAATACCGCTTCCATATTGTATCACCTGGATAGCTTCCATCAGGCTTACCTCCACAATTGATGTAAATTTGCTTCTGGACACTAAACCCGAAGCGTCCGTTGCTGTGTTTGACCCAAAGACCATCGATGATTCGCAAATCCTCGCAGGGAAAGTTTTTGATATCATCGTCGTCTAAATATTCCCGTTGGGTTTTTCCCGCCACCGCTAACATCATCTTAGCCGTTTCTTCGTCGGCAGCTTTCCAGTTACCTGATTTCAATAATCTGTTGAGTTGGCTATAATCAAAACCAGAAGAAGACAGGATGCGAGTATCTGGCACTGGTTTTGAAATCTGCTTAGGTTGAGATGCGATCGCTTTTCTCTGGGATTTGAGGTGAGATGCGATCGCTTCATTCTGGGATTGGATTTGATATGCGATCGCTTTTCTCTGGGATTCTAGCCGTGATTGGGATTGAGATGCGATCGC
>NZ_JARPLU010000403.1:0-1241 GCF_032349615.1 Limnospira sp. PMC 1279.21
CAGACTTCCTGAACTAGGCGGAAATTGAGATGGCACATTTGCGGGTTGGTCAGGAAAGGGTGTATAGGATTTTCATTTCGGTTTCGGGGTGGTGGAAATTTTGCTCATTGAGTGCTTCCAGTAAGGCATGGATTGCCCGGTCATGCACAGGGCTTGCCATTCGGTGGACACGGACATGAAGGGTGTTATCTTCCTTTGAGGGTCTGAGATCCGCTGAGGAAACAAAAAGCTCCCGGATCAGCGCACGTGCCTCTTCCTCTTTGGTCAAGTGGGGTCTGAGCAAGCCGACCATCGAGGTTTCCGCGCGATAAGCGATCATCTTGATGGTGTCGGTGAACATCTTGCCCAAGGGGCGCAGCTGCGAGGGGCGGTCTTCTTCCGACAACTCATCAAGGCTCACTTTTCGTGGCACCTCCCGTCTCTTTACCTTCAGCACTTCGATTTCCTCATCCATTCGCTGGATTTCCAGGAGCCGTTCGCCCTGAGCTTGCGCATCGAGAGCCTCGACTTTGATCACATGTGTGCCCAGACGGGCCTGCTCCCTTCTCAGCTGGGCGCGGAGAGTGCGGATTTGCTGGTCCAAACGGCGCCACGCTGGGTTGACCACCTGTTTTGTGCCAGGAATCTCCTCCACTCCGTATTGCACAAGTCCATCCAAATCATAGTGTTCCATCATATAGGCGAAAAAGTTTTCCTGGCACCATCTGGAGAACATCCGGGCAGCGATCTCCGGGGTCTTCAGTCTCATGGCGGTGGTAATGATGGCGGTTTGGTGGCCGTTTTCGCTTAAACGGCGCACTTCCAACACGGGGATGGACTGCTTGCCGGATGTCAACTCGCTCATACGCGAGGCCAAGCGCATCCGGGTCACCTGTCCGCCGGGGTGAGTGACTTCAACTTCCGAAAACTCCGTTTCCGACCAGTTCTCACCGACCCGTTTGCGGTAAGTGATTGCGGCAACACGTTGTTCCCAGAGTGCCGAAAGTAAGCTGTGGCTGGCCCCCTCCCGGTCAAAAATCATGACGAAACGATATTGGCAGGGGTCCGCAGCCAACTCCGCTTCGGCGGGTTGTCCGGGCACCTGTTCGATGAGCTGGGGGACGATGTCTTCCAAAATCGCCGCGCCCAGGCCCTCAGCCAGGGGTTTGGACACCACAAAAAAAGGCAAGCCCAGAGCGTCGTTGACCCAATAATCGGTGGTGCCCCGCAAGCAGAGTTTTTCGCGGGAGACATAGCGTCGG
>NZ_JARPLU010000404.1:0-1232 GCF_032349615.1 Limnospira sp. PMC 1279.21
GGTCGTAACTATAGGGGGCTGGCATTTTGGGTCTTCTTAGTCATCTCGTCCTCTCGATTATACGTCCTAACTTTCCTGTCTGGTGCTATACATCAGGAGCCGTGTGCTGGGAAACTCGCAAGCACGGTTTTGAATTGGAGTTGGGGAAGGCGACTTCCCTTTCGACCATAACTGCTTATTGATTAACCCGTCAATAATTAAGATTTGTTGCTAAGGGATATGCACTAATTGTCCCGTATGCTAAGACTGAATTGAGTGCATTTTGTGTGTAACGGTGCGACTATCGGGTTAAGTGTTTCACTATGATCGCAGTAAGAATAAGGCTTAAAAAATAAGCGGACGATGGGACTCGAACCCACTATGTTTAGCTTGGGAAGCTAACATTCTACCACTGAATTACGTCCGCAATGGTTAGCTATTAATCTCTAGGTAGGGGTCGAAAGGGAAGTCACCTTCCCCAACTCCCATTTCAAACCGTGCTTGCGAGTTTCCCAGCACACGGCTCCTGATGTGGATACCCTATTTGTCAAAGGAACAGAGTTACTACCCCCGGCTTTCGTACTTCCATGTTCGGAGCCTTATGCAGCAAGTGGTTGAGCCTTGCTTTTGCGCCAATGTACTCCTACTCATCGCAGTATCTATATCCACACCGTGACCTGTGGGCATATCCCAACCATTACAGTTAGGCATTGGCTTCTGGTCACATCCTTCACCCTCTAAGAGGTAGGGGTCGAGAGTGAAGTCACCTTCACCCCCTCCCATTCAAAACCTTGCTTGATAGTTTCCCATCACACGGCTCCTGATGTGGATACCCTTTTGTCATCGGAACAGGGTTACTACCCCCTGCTTTCGTACTTCAATGTTCAGAGCTTTATGCAGCACGTAGTCTTTCAACTCGTTCTCGCCACTACACTCCTAATAATCGCAGTATCTATATCCACACCGTGACCTGTGGGCATATCCCCACCATGACAATTGGGCTTTAGCTTCTGGTCACATCCTTCACCCTCTAACCATGCGCTTACATTTTTCACTACTGCCTTGTGAATAGCATTACTCACTTGTTTATAGGCAGAGCATTAGAGGGGTTACAACGTTCCGTTTATATGGGCATTCCATCGTTAGATTTGTCCTCAGAACCGGGGTACTTTTAAAGGTCTGTGTAGGTAGTCGCAAGCTCAGTACAGGACAAAAAAGCTGAAAGTCTTAGCCAAAAGGGAATCTAGCCGAAA
>NZ_JARPLU010000405.1:0-1232 GCF_032349615.1 Limnospira sp. PMC 1279.21
CTATCGTTGCATTGTCCGGGAACAACCGGAAAAATGTCGCGTAAATGTATCAGAATATCAATTCCATTAACCACCAATTTGCGACATCGTGCGGCTGTATCCGTTGGGGGTTCCTGTGTCCCTGTCCTTAAAATTGATTTCCGGTTTTATACCTAGTAAATCCCTAACCTGTTTTTGTAGGTCCTCCACCGTAACACCCGACCGCAAAGCCGTTTTGAGGTCGATCTGACCTGTTTCGTTGAGTAAACAAGGCCTTAACCAACCATCCGCTGATAGGCGCATTCGGTTACAGCGATCGCAAAAACATTCCGACATTTGGCTGATAAATCCTAGGGTTCCCTTAGCGCCCGGAATTTTAAAAACATCTGCGGGTCCGTTCCCTCGCACCTGGGATTCTGCTAAACCCCAACGACCCCGAATTTGCTCTCTCAACGTTTCCGAAGCTACCCAACCGCGATCGCCAAATAACTGGCCATTGCCAATAGGCATAAATTCGATAAACCGAACGTGCCAATCTCGGTCTATCGTTAACCCCGCTAAATCTAGGATTTCATGGTCATTTACCCCCGGAATTACCACCACATTCAGCTTCAGTGGGTTGAACCCTACCCGATAAGCCGATTGAATTCCATCCCAAACCTGTCGCCAGCGATCGCGCCCACGATTACCAATAATTTGATTAAAAATCTCAGGATCTAGAGAGTCTAAGCTAATATTAATCCGCCTTAAACCTGCCTGGTAAAGAGATTCTGCCATCGGGGATAGCAAAAAACCATTAGTCGTCATTGATAGATCCTCCGTTTCTGGAAATCCCGCGATTTTTGACACTAATTCCGTTACCCCAGGACGCAGCAACGGTTCACCCCCCGTTAGACGAAACCTAGTGAACCCCACCGGGATAAAAACTTCCCTCAGCAGTTTCAGCAGTTCCCCGTTGGTCAGTAAGTTCATCTCTAGGATATAGTCAATTTCCGCACCCTCCGGCATACAATACTGGCATCGAAAGTTACACCGATCTATTAGGCTCACTCGAAGATAATCAACAACATTATTCATCTGGTTTTTGCTAACTTTTAAATTTGACCTTGCTCTACGCCCTAGATGCTAACACCGGAAACGAACGCTGGCGCTTCAGAACAGAAAATTGGATTGGCTGATACATTTACGCGACATTTATCCGGTTGTTCCCGGACAATGCAACGATAGCACTATTACCCGTTAAGGTAACAGAA
>NZ_JARPLU010000406.1:0-1206 GCF_032349615.1 Limnospira sp. PMC 1279.21
TCCCTTGACACCAATCTGGACTTCTACAACTCCAAGGCAAAGGTAAACGCTTCTTTCTATCCCTTGGGCGAGTTGAGACAGTCGCCTAGTGTTGGGTATGGCTAACCCTCCCACCCGCCCCTACCCAAGGAACCTAAAAGAAAGCCCGTTTCTATCACTGGGGCGGGTTTAGACAGTCGGCTGGTGTGGGGTACGGCTAACCGTTGAACCCGCCCCTACCCAAGGAACCTAAAAGAAACCGGGTTTCTGGTTAGAAAAGTTCTGGGCAGGAGCAGCGATCGCTCATGTCACGCTAAGATTTTCAGTAGCAGTTTTGGAGATCATCCCTTGACTCAAAACCCTCAACCATCCGTTCCCCTGTCTACCATGTCGCGTAAAGAACTGAGGGAATTAGTGCGATCGCAACTACAAGTATTGTTAGAACGCCGAGATCTGCAAACTGCCAAGGCTATTTTAGTTCCAGTCCAACCAGCGGACATTGCCGAAGCCATTGAGGGATTACCCGAAACCATGCAGGTCATTGCCTTTCGCCTATTATCCAAGGATGAGGCGATCAAGGTTTATGAGCAACTCGACTCTAGCGTTCAGCAGTCATTGTGCGAAAAATTCAAACGCCAGGAAGTCATCGATATTGTCGATAAAATGTCCCCGGACGATCGCGCTAGACTATTTGACGAACTACCCGCCGCCGTCGTGCGTCGCTTAGTTGCCGAACTGAGTCCATCTGAACGCCAAGCCACAGCCTTATTACTAGGTTATGAGGCTGACACAGCCGGGCGAATTATGACTCCTGAATACATTTCCCTCAAGGAAGAGTACACCGTAGGTCAGAGTTTAGAGCGTATTCGCAGTTTAGCCCATGTTACCGAAACCGTTTATTCTTTGTATGTCACCGACTCCGATCGCCATTTAATTGGCATTCTCTCCCTGCGCGACTTAGTAACTGCTCAGTTAGAGCAAACCGTTGGTGAAATCCTCAGCCGGGATTTTGTCTCTGTACAAACCTATACAGACCAAGAAGAAGTCGCCCGCATCATTCAGCGATATGATTTTCTAGCAGTTCCTGTCGTCGATAGTCAGCACCCCCGGCTGAAGCACAGGGGCTTCGTGCCCCCCTTTCAGGTAGCTGACCAGCTATAGCCTTAACTGGCTACGTTCAGAGCAAGAGTTAAAGTTCCTACCCTGGAATGCGTGCTAGTTCCAGGC
>NZ_JARPLU010000407.1:0-1204 GCF_032349615.1 Limnospira sp. PMC 1279.21
TTTGTTTTCAGGGCGGTTTCACCAGGCTCTACAACTTTTGTCCTGTACTTAGGTTCTTAACAAGTTCAAACCTTTGTCTTGGCGAAATTGCTTTCATTCCATCGACTCCGGCTGTTTTCTTGCCTTGATTATCTTGAGTCACTCGCCGCACTGCTAAGAGTCGGGCATAATATGACTTCACCAATAGACGTTGCCACCTTCTTGCCTTCGCGTCCTGTCCCGATTTAGCTGCTTGAAATATCCTCTTTTGGAGCTTGAAAACTTTTCTCTGAACTTTCGCCCAGGGAATAGCTTTCGATACAAACGCACGTCTTGATTGGTTTTGATTTCTCAAATCCTTTCTTTAAACTCGCTTTCGTCATAGTAACTCCTACTAGACTCTATTCTTTACAATCAAACCGTGACCCGTTAGCATATCCTTACCATTACAGTATGGCTTTGGCTTCTGGTCACATCTCACCCCCTAATAGGCTTGCGCTTACACTTTCACTACTGACTTTCTCGACCAGATTGTCAGAGCCTAGAAGGGGTTAAAACGTTCCGTTTATATGGGCATTCCATCTTTAGACTTGTCCTTTCCACCGGGGTACTTTTAAAGGTCTGTGTAGGTAGTTCAAAGAGCCTCCTACTTTTCCCCTTACTCTTTTGAGCGCAGTGTATCAACCTATTTCGCTGCCTGCTGTTGACGATGGTTCAAGTCGGACATTCAGATTTCCTTAGTCATGGATGGTTGGCAGTGGTCGGAATTTTGGGAATAGGTTTTCCCTCACGCCTTCCGTTCCCCGCTTCAATCTGACGGGGTATGATTCCTGAATCTGGGGGTGGCTATCGCCGTTACTCTTTTCCACAATCGCCCAAGTGGTTTTAATCCTCCATGTTATATAATTGAGTATTGCGATTTTCTTTGTGGAATTGACCTTGAGTTCCCTGCCTTGCTTTCGCTTTGGGACATATAAACAGTTATAGGGATGGTCAGGAGTACGCTCCTTATATTCAACCAAAGGGTTGAAATCCCTACCAGGCAGTCATTTCGGGCATTGCAGCCCTATTTGATGCCTGAACGTTTCGCACCCTTAGTAACAGTATAACCAAACCAACCTCACCCCAAAATCCGTTAAAATTCAATCAGCAATACTGATTAATTACCCGATTACAGCCTTTACACAAAACACAAAGTACGGTATAATGTATGGCTATTGTATAG
>NZ_JARPLU010000408.1:0-1201 GCF_032349615.1 Limnospira sp. PMC 1279.21
CGGGTGATACTGTTATGCTCACTATTGGCGCTAGTAAACTACAAGCTATTGCCGAATCAGTTGCTGATATTTCAGTGACCTTGGTTGAGCTGGTCACTGTAGATTAAATAGTTGGGGGATAATCCCCCTTTTTTCGGAATCTTTATTATGACTAATTTCAATATTTACTCTAGTAAATTTGGGCAATCAACCGATGACTTGCCAGAAGCTGAAGTTAATCTGTATTTAACTAATGAACGGATACAAGCAGTTATTGACTCAAATACTAATTTCGCGCCATCCGGTCACGGTCATATATGGGGCGACATCAGTAGTGCGCCTGCTACCGCAACCAGGTGGCCTACTTGGCCTGAAGTTACAAGTAAACCGACAACGTTTACTCCATCAGAGCATACACATTCAAACATTACATTAACCGCAGGAGATGGTTTATCAGGAGGAGGAACATTAGCAGCTAATAGAACAATTAATGTAGATTCAACTGTAGTAAGAACTACAGGCAATCACACTTTCACAGGAATTAAAACATTTAACATAATAAATAATCCCGTATATTTTTTAAATAATGAAAGTTGTTTTGATAAAAATATGCTTATTAATTTTAATGTTTGGAGGGGGTTTGACATACGCCGGATAGGGTCTACTGCTGGTTCGGCAAGTTTAGTACTAAATAGTAGAGTTGGAGGAAATAGCTGGGCGTTTTCTCATCAGGGAAATTATTCTATGCGACTTGAAGCAGAGGCTAATCCTAGAGTATTTATATATCATGGTATTAATTTTCTTGAAAGTAATGTTTGGCGAGGTGCTCCTAGCGATAGATATGCAATACACTTATATAACGGGCAGACATATTTTATGAAGCACTCAACTCTTTCATCATCTGGAGTACATACTAGATTTAGAGTAGGAGGCACAAACGTATCTTTGATTAACGATAGTGGAGATTATGTTAAAGGTTCTTCGGATATGAGATTTACAACAGTTTTTAATGAGAGTATTAATAGCTTAGATTGACTTCAAAAATTATATTTAATTAAATTTAAATATAATGAGTTAGCAGCCATGGATTTTCTACACAATAAACTAAAATCGGTTTAATCGCACAAGAAGTTCAAGAGCACTACCCCGATGCAGTTTAAGTGGTTCAAAATGACCACACAGATAGCCCTGAAGTTGACGACAAAAAAATAGATTATCTGAC
>NZ_JARPLU010000409.1:0-1195 GCF_032349615.1 Limnospira sp. PMC 1279.21
CCCAATAATCGGTGGTGCCCCGCAAGCAGAGTTTTTCGCGGGAGACATAGCGTCGGGGCAGGTTCGCCTTGTCCCCGTGATAAACCCGAACATGCCCGTCCACATAGAGATAGCCCGCCTCCTCCGGGTCGGCAATCATCCATTGCGTGCTGAGTTCCCGCTGCCAGCCCAACACATCCCCGCCGGAAGCTAGGCGTGCGATTTTTTCCCGTAGCGTACGGACCTCCGGAACCCGGTCGAGCCCCAGGGTCCGGCCCAGTTCGCCGGGAGGAATATGTCGGAGGCCCTCGGGTCGCTTGATTCGCGCAAGGGCCATAAATCCCATCAAGATCAGAATGTGCAGGGCGCTGTAGTAGCCCGCAGGCAGGGACAGATGGCGGTTGAGTCCGCTCAGAAGCCCATTGGCACACAGGGCAGGCAAGCCCGCAAGCAAGCCGCCAAAGGCCACATCGTCGCAGCACTCAAAGCGGGCACAGGCATGGCCCGCCATGCCCATGGCCGCCGCAACACGATCATCGGCCCGCGTGCAGGCTGTTCCCATCCCCTCGGAGGCCTCAGCGTCTTTGCGGCTACGTTCCGACTTGGTGTCCGCCTCGGGATTATGCCGGGGTATCATGGGCTGGCGCCGCACCCGGCCATTGGCAAGGGCTTTGCGTAGTGCCGATTCGTTGATCCCGACAAGCCGGGCCACCTTCGCCACGGACAAACCCTCGGAAAGTCTCGTTTCGCATTCGGCGGTCTTTTCGGAAGTCAGCACATGAGCGCCACGGGTGCGTCTCGGAGTAAAAAACGAATCGCTGCCCTGGGTGGCGAGTTGCCGGCACCAGCGCATCAGCGTGCGGTGTGGAAGCCCAAGCGGGGAGTTCTGAAACTCCACGGGCTTTGCATGCCCATTGTGGATCAATGTGGCTATAATCATCCGAAAGGCTGACTGGTCGCGGGCTTGATGGGAGAAGTAGTTGTCTGCGCACACGAAGTAGGTGAAAACTCCGTCTTTCTTCAAAAGACGGACACGGGTGCTGATTTGGATTGCACCGTCGGGAAAACCTGGCAAAAGATTTTGAAGCATGGCGGTATCTCTTTGGTTCTGCGTCTGGAATAAGACACATGTGTAATACCCGAAGAATCCGCCATGCTTCTTATTTTTCCGAGCCCAAAATATGCCAAATCATTTTCCTGGAATTATCCCCAAAAA